>JAFGBH010000060.1 GCA_016933215.1 Deltaproteobacteria bacterium
CAAAGATAAATTCTTTTCCGTTAAAAAGGGCCCGTGCCCCTGATATAGTGACTGTCGAAGCAAGAGATATTTTCAGAATCTCTCCCTGACACAGCCTGTCGTAATCTGACCAGACGGCAATATATCCTCCACCACGGGTATCGGCTTTCAGCTGAAAGGCATTGAGAAGGCCGGGGCAGAGGGTAACGATAAGAATGGTTATGAGTAAGAGTTTCTTCATCTCTTGCTCTGTTTTTTTAGACAATGTGTCATGCTTCGCTTATCCTTTCACGATAGCATGATACCCTATCGAAAAGAGTTTCTTCGGGCAATAAAAAATATCGCTTTCGATGATAATGAAAACAGAACACCTTCACAGTTCGAAGATAACTATGGAAATTATGCCCTGAATGCGGTAAGCAATCAAAGGAATAGAAAATTGAAGTTTCCAGCATTGATTCTCAGAAATCGTGGCGTGAGACACTGGGGAATAATTTCGGATGATAGAAGGGGTATGGAGATGATAAGGACAAAAAAATGGTTTGTATTGCTGATTGCCGTTACATTTCTTATGGCGGGCTGTGCGCCTCTCCTCGTGGGCGGTGCTGCGATGACAGCGGGTGCGGGAACGTATGTTTTTATCAATGGGTGGTTGAAGACAGATTATCACTATCCCTTTGAGGATGTATGGAGTGCCTGTGAAAAGGTTGTGGCTGAGATGAATGCTATTGATGTGATACCGACGAAAGAAATAGGCGAGGGTAAGATAAAGGCGCTTATCGATAACGAAACTGTCTGGTTCTCAATCAAATACAAATCACAAGACATTACAACCCTGTCAATCCGGGTCGGTATTCTGGGGAGCAAACCTGCGGCGCAGCGCCTGCATGACATGGTGCATGATTACCTGAAAAAGGGATAATAGTTCAATCCGGTGGGCCGGGAAAACCGGGTATTCGTGTCTTCCCGGCACTGTCTTGTATAAATAACGACATGAGTTGAAAAGCGAAGACAATCCCCGTTTTTGTGGGGGGAGTTGTAAGCACACAAAAGAAGAAATTTTCCTTAACAGATGATGTATAGCGGAAAGGCTTCGGAGGTCTTCAATGAAGCCGAATTTACCCCGTTATGAATTGAACAGCGAGCACATTCCCCGCTGCTCGCGGCGGGGTTAGCGAGCGACTAAAAAATAAACATTTTCCTTAATCCCGATAAACGGGATAAGGGCGTTAACGAAATTATTTTCTGCAGGAAAACACAGAAAATAATTTCTAACTTACTAAACAATCGGAGATTCCTCGCAACTGTCTGAGTTATAAGGGATTGCGGGGGAGCTTCAAGGTTCCTTTTTTGTGTCGTCGAGGCCGTAGAACTTTATTTTTTTATGCAGGTTGCTTCTCTCTATCCCGATCGATTCCGCTGTCTTTGAGATGTTCCAGTTGTTCTCTGTAAGCTTTCTTTCAATGTAGCTTTTCTCGAATTCCTTTTTCGCCTTCCGATATGAACCCGAATTCAGGGATGCATTCATCGTGGTGATTTTGTGATCTTCCGTGGCTAAGAGTGGTATATCCTCGGCATTAATGGTGTCTGCCTCAACCATGATGCAGAGACGTTCTGCAATATTTTTTAATTCCCTCACATTGCCCGGCCAGTCATGAGACATTAAAATCTTCAGAACATCTTTGGTGATCTTTTTCTCCGGTATTCCTTCCTTCAGGGAAAATTCTTTGACGAATCTCCTCATCAATATAGGTATGTCACCCTTTCGTTCTCTCAGGGGAGGAACGTAAAGAGGGATGACATTCAGGCGATAATAGAGGTCCTGCCGGAATCTGCCCTCTTCCATCTCGAGTTCTAGGTCTTTATTACTCGCCGCGATGACCCGTACGTCCGTTTCTATTATTTTTGTGCCCCCGACCCGCTCAAACTTCTTTTCCTGCAGGATCCTTAGTATCTTTGCCTGGGCCTTCAGGCTCATGTCTCCCACTTCATCGAGAAATATCGTGCCCTCATTTGCAAGATCGAACTTTCCCCTCTTTTTTGTTGTGGCCCCGGTGAAGGCCCCTTTCTCGTGTCCGAAGAGTTCGCTTTCTATAAGCTCTTCCGGTATGGCGGCACAGTTGACCTCGATAAATGGTTTGTTAGCCCTCTTGCTCTTGTTGTGAAGGGAACGTGCCACGAGTTCCTTTCCCGTTCCGTTTTCTCCCATGATGAGAATCCAGGCATTGGTAGGAGATATGATGTCGATAATTTCTTTTAATTCCCTGATCGATTCACTTTTTCCGTCGAGTTCATAGTCCTGTTTGAATTTGATTCGTAACAGCCTGTTTTCTTCTTCAAGGCGCACAAAATCGAGTGCGTGATCGACAACCAGTACCACTTTCTCCAGGGAGAGCGGCTTTTCGATGAAATCAAATGCACCAAGCTTTGTGCTTGTTACTGCAGACTCTATGGTCGCATGCCCTGATATCATGACAACCTGTATGTGGGGATATTTTTTCTTCACGCCCTTGAGGGTTTCTATGCCGTCCATTCCCGGAAGCCAGATGTCCAGTAAGATAAGATCAGGGAGTATTTCATCTATGACGGCAAGGCATTCCTCACCACTCTTTGCGGTATATGCCTCATACCCTTCATCTGAGAGTATGCCTTTCAGTGATTGACAGATACTTTCTTCGTCATCTACGATAAGTATTGTTTTGTGCATTTTCTATTCCTATATCACAACGGGTAACTCAATTATTATTGCGGTTCCTTTCGGAATATTGTCCCTGACGCTCACGGAGCCGCTGTGATCGGAGATTATCGAGTCTACAATGGCGAGGCCGAGACCTGTTCCCGATTTCTTTCTGGAGAAATAGGGCTCGAAGAGTTTCATCTTATCTTTGGGTTCTATGCCCGGACCATTATCCCTTATCTCTATCGTTGCCTTCCGTGAACCATCATCATAATAGGTGCTGACTTCAATCCTTTTCTCTTTGCCATGAGTTGAAACTGCTGCCACGGCATTGTCCAGAATGTTGATCATTACCCTATTCATCTGCTCCCTGTCTATGTTTAACGTTGGAATGTTTTCCCCTCGTTCGAAATGAAATTCAATACCCTTGTGTGCATCCTGATAGAAGATTACAGAGTCTTCGATAACGGTATTCAGGTCGTTCGGAGTGGGCTTGGTTACGGGCATTCTGGCAAATCGTGAAAACTCATTCACCATGTTTTTAAGGACTTCAACCTGATCGATTATTGTCTTTGTGCACTCTTTAAACACGGAACTGTCTGGACCGTCTATCCTGTCGCTGTATTTTCTCTGCAATCGTTCGGCGGAAAGCTTGACCGGGGTGAGGGGATTTTTTATTTCATGGGCTATTCTCCTCGCCACCTCACGCCATGCCGCCACCCTCTCAGCCCTTTGCAGTTGTGTGAGATCTTCAAAAACGACGACGAGGCCCAGATATCTTTTGTCATCATCCCTCAATACCGTGGTCGAAGCGAGA
This sequence comes from Deltaproteobacteria bacterium, assembly GCA_016933215.1. Lineage (GTDB taxonomy): Bacteria > Desulfobacterota > Syntrophia > Syntrophales > UBA2210 > JAFGBH01. The sequence goes on from JAFGBH010000060.1 coordinate 3,474, forward strand.
ATTGTCAGGATCCTGTCTTTGAGTATAAGCTGAACCTGTTTTTCAAGGGAATCGCTTCCGCTCTCTTCCAACTCACTGATAAATTCATTCACCATTTCATATTGTTCCGGTTTTAATACTTCGTCGAATCGCCTGTTGATAACCTTTTCTGTTTTTATGGCCAGCATTTTTTCGGCGGCGCTGTTAATGGTGCTTATGACGCCTTCTCCGTCGATAGAGATAACTCCCGCCGAGACATTACGAAGAACCGTTTCCATATACTTCCCGCGCTGTTCGAGGTCTATGTTTGCCTCTTTCAGGCTTTCACTGCTCTGTTTGAGGTCTTTCGTCATCTGGTTGAAGGAGTCTACGAGCACTCCTATCTCGTCTTCGGCCAGAACATCGATGTGGTAATCGAGATTCCCGTGGGATACTTCGTGTGTTGCTTCGGCAAGGTCATGGATGGGCACGGTGATGCCCTTTGCCAGGAAAAGGCCAAACCAGGTTGCGGAAAAAGTGATGAGAAGCATTACGATAAAGAGGGTTATAATATAGCTTAATTTGATCGGATTCTTCAGAAGCTTAAGCTGTTTGTATTCCTCGGATGTTTTGGCAATCACCGATATTTTATCGATGAGATCCTTATTTATATGGTGGCTGACGGCTACGATGCCGATAACCTCTCTGGGGGTGAAACTGGAATAGAGGGGGGCTATTCCCGATATCAGGTCTCCCGTTTTCGTCGACTGGACATTCGACACCTCATTTCCCATAAAGACATCTTCCAGGGTCTTCGGAGTGAATTCGGGCGGGAGAATGTCAGGGTTGTTGAGATCCTTAAGGAACAGACTTTCCTTTCTATTGTCGAACCGCACCTCTATTGATCCCAGGTTGAGATTATTCTGTTGGTCTTCGAGGTAGGTTTTTAGATAATTCGATTGTTCTTGCTCGTAGAGCTTTCTTTCCGTGATTTCGAAACTGATCTTTTTTGCGGAGTATCTCACGTTCTCCGACGTTTGCTGGTAATATGTCTGTGCCACTTCAAGTGATGAATTCAGGGCCTGCCCCGTTGCGATATCAAACCAGCTTTCTATACTGTATGACAGAAATTGGATTGCCACGAGGAACAGAACTATCGTGGGAATCAGGGATAAGCTGACGAAGGCAACAACGAGTTTCGTCTGGAGCTTCGAACCGAGTATCCCCTTCCTTCTTTCAAATATCAGCTTGACGAAGTTTCTTACGATGAGAAAAATGAGGAGAATAATAAGGATCAGGTTTATATTAATAAGACCAAAAATCAGGACCTCGTCGGAAATGGGCAGAAACGCTTCGATTCCGGAAACATATCTCTCGATATAGGTAAGAATAATTATGATCGCCATGGTAATAAAGATAATTATCCGTTCTCTGCGGCGCTTATTGAGTTCTCGGGGATCTCTATCCATTTTCGTCTATCAATAAACAAAGTCCTGTTGCAGCCAGTCTGTTTCAAAATCCCAGAGCGAGACAAAGAAAAAGACATACTCAAGATGCAGAGGAAGGCGCACCTTATCAAGCTCGGCCTTTATTCTCAGGTAATAATTCTTACCCTTCCGTAATGACGTAAGCGGGGTGACGATAGCCCCGTTAACATCTGACATGGCAATCTTTGCCTTCTCAAAAGATTTAAACTGTTCCGGTTTCATGTCTGCATCGCTTGATACGACAAAAAATATCTTCTTGACGGTGTCATATTTAATAGTGTGTTTCAGCTCAACGAGTGATTCACTTTTGTCTGTCCACCAATTGCGTTCCCTGAATAATTCCATGGTAATCGTAAATGTTGTGGGTATGCCGGCGAGTATCGCCTCTTCCATCTTCTCTGTGAAGCAGTCCTCAACCCTGAAATAGGCGAGCAGATTTTTCTCGGTGTTTGTGAGAATGATATCGGAAATGTTCGCTTCCTTTGCGACAGACATGGCGGGCAGGAAAAGAAGGAGTGCTAACTCGAGTACGACGATGAAGGAGATACTATTTTTATGCATGTAACAGATTCCTCACTGAGCGTACCACATGGAATCGCACTATGAGCTTGGCTGATACCTAACGTGCCACAACCTCGGTAATGAGAAACCATTGTGTTTCGCATAATTACTTGACACAATCAATCATACTAAGAAACAGATCAGCAAAAATCAAGGTTTATTTATGTTGGCTGGTTTTGAGAAATGGCGGAGATTTTATTCAAAGAGTCGGAAGGCTGTCTTTCGATTGTATCGTCAACAATCGCTTTCCTTCCTTTCAGGTAGTGAACTATCTCATAACAATCCTTTTCTTCCAGGATCTTTCTGAGGAGCAAATTGTTCAATCTGTGTCCCGATTTATCAGCGATAAAGTGGCCGATTATGGGCATTCCCAGAAGCGAAAGATCGCCAATGGCATCGAGAATTTTGTGTTTAACAAACTCATCAGGGCAACGAAGACCCTCCTTGTTGATTATCTTTTCTTCATCGAGAACTATCGCATTTTTCAGGGAGCCTCCAAGCGCGAGTCCCTTTGCCTGGAGAAATTCGACCTCATGCAGAAACCCGAATGTCCGTGCCCGACAAATGTCTTTTTCATAGGCCTCGCCGGAAAAGACAGTGTGGTAGGTTTGCCTGCCGATGACAGGGTGCTTGAATTCAATGTTGTAGGTAATTTTGAGCTTGTCGGAAGGCACAAACATTGCTTTTCCATCACCACCATTGACTGAGACAGGTTTTGTTATCACCATGAACTTCTTCGGTTTTTTCTGGTCCCTGATACCCGTCTCTCTCACCATGCGTACAAAGGGTAGCGCACTTCCGTCCATGATGGGGATTTCGAACGAGTCGATATCGATCATCGCATTGTCTATTCCCATGCCGAAAAGCGCTGATAACAGATGTTCGACCGTCGAAACCCGTGTACCGTTAGTTCCCAGGGTCGTTGCCAGTGTCGTATCGTGTACATTTGTCGGGTCAGCTTTAATAGCGTTGTTATCGGGTAGGTCCTTGCGGTAAAAGGTGATGCCCTCATCGACATCCGCCGGCCTGATTGTCATAGTGACTTTCCTGCCCGAGTGTAAACCAATGCTCCGACACTCAACAGGATTCTTTAACGTTTTCTGCGTATACATGTTTATAAACCTCACACTCTATTAGAGCAACAATTATGCCATGAGCACTGGAATAAGAGGGAGGGGCGGGATTTGTTTGCAATGTCTTGATAATATTAATCATAATTATTCGTAGCCTTCAAACTTTCCCGAGGTAAAACAAAGGGCGACGGACAAAGTGTTGCAAATAATACACAGTAGGTTGAGGTGTAGATTGTCTGAGTCATGAGTAAGATTGAAGGAATGGCGACGGTGGAAAGAGTTTCCGATGAAAACTATTTCGATTTGGGGTGTTTAAAAAATCGTTCCTTTTCGCTGTATATGCATCCGCAGTATTGCTGCCGGTACATGCCCAGCTCTTTCGAGGTATCAATTCCCTCTTTCCACCCCTCTCTGAAATCGTTATCAAGAAAATGAATCCCCTTTTCCTTTGCAAGGTTTTTACCGAATTCCGTAATCAGATTGCGATCCTGAAATTTGCTGTAAAGCAGGGTGGAAGTGAATGCGTCAAACTTGCCCTTTTTGGCCACCTGTGCGGTGTAGCTCAGGCGATTATGATAGCAGTACCTGCATCGTTCCTGCTCCCTGAATGCCACATTTCTCAAAAAGTCTTCTATCGGATAGTCGTCAGTGGTGATAAGCCGCAGATCGATGGTTTCCGCATATTCTTTAAGGGTGTCGAGGCGCCTTTTATACTCGGAATAGGGGTGAATATTGGGGTTGTAAAACAGTCCGAATACCTCGTCACCCGCGTTTCTGAGTACCTTCAGGGGATAAATGGCGCAAGGGGCACAGCATATATGGAGGAGAATCTTCATGAAAATTTCATCTCAGTTTCACGATATGCGATTTCCCTTATTCGATATCCGAGTTTACGCTTAAAACAAGTCCTTCTGGTGCCATCGTTTACCAAAGTGTTCATAGGCAATTTTAGTTGCCACTCTGCCCCGCGGTGCCCTGTGGAGGTATCCTTCCTGAATGAGATAGGGCTCATAAACATCCTCAATGGTATTTTTTTCCTCTCCTATTGCTGATGAGAGGCTGTCGATACCAACAGGTCCCCCGTTAAACTTTTCAATCAGGGTAAGGAGTATCTTCCGGTCCATCGAATCAAATCCCTTGTGGTCGACCTCCAGCATTTTCAGCGCGTATTTGGCTACCTTTTCGTTTATAACGCCATCAGCCTTGACCTCGGCAAAATCTCTTACCCGCCTGAGAAGCCTGTTCGCAATTCGAGGGGTTCCGCGCGACCGGCACGCTATTTCATAGGACCCTTTCTCTTCTATCTCGATTGAGAGAATATTCGCCGATCTGGTGATAATCGTTGAGAGCTCGGATGGTGTGTAGAACTGGAGCCTGAAGCTCATGCCGAACCTGTCGCGAAGCGGCGAGGTCAGAAGCCCGGCCCGTGTTGTTGCCCCGATCAGGGTAAACTTGGGAATGTCGAGTTTCATCGAGCGTGCCGAAGGACCCTGGCCGATGAGGATATCGATATAGTAATCTTCCATTGCCGGGTAGAGGATTTCTTCTACAACGTGAGGTAATCTGTGTATCTCATCAATGAAAAGTATGTCATATTGATTAAGATTCGTGAGAATCGCCGCCAGATCTCCGGGACGATCGATCACGGGACCGGAGGTCACCTTGATATCGACGGCCATCTCGTTTGCCATTATATATGCAAGTGTGGTCTTTCCCAGCCCCGGGGGTCCGTAAAGGAGAACGTGATCAAGGGCTTCTTTTCTTCCCTTTGCGGCCTCGATAAAGATGGAGAGGTTTTCCTTAATTTTTTCCTGCCCCACATACTCGGTGAGTCTCTTGGGACGAAGGGAATATTCATACCCTCTTTCTTCGTCTTGAAGGGCAGGGCTCACAATGGATTCTTCCATGTCGTAACAGTACCCCTTAGCCGGACAGTATTTTTAAGGACTCCGTCAAGAGGAGCTCCAGCGTTATTTCTTCCTCGCACTTTTCGAATGCTTCATCGACGGCCTTTTGGGCCATCGTACTCTTATATCCCAGGTTGATCAATGCCGAGATGGCATCTTTCTTGATCGGTTCGTCCAGGGCTTCCGATACGGTTTCCACTGCGGATATTTTAACCACCCGGTCCTTGAGCTCGACGATCATTCTCTCGGCCGTCTTCTTTCCGACGCCGGGAACGCTTATGAGTTTGCCGGCGTTTCCGGCGGAGATTGCCCTCGTCAGATCATCTGCCGAGATACCCGACAATATATTTATGGCGAGCCGCGGTCCGATTCCTGAGATGGAGACCATAAGCTGAAATATTTCCTTTTCCTTCGGATTGATAAAACCGAAAAGATTTATCAGATCTTCCCTGACGTGAGTGTGGATATTCAGCTGAACAAACTGGCCGATTTCGGGAAGTTCATAAAATGTACTGAGGGGAACCATGATCCGATACCCGATACCCTGAACGTCAACGATTATATGACTGATCGATTTATAGGATAATATGCCTTTTATGCTGGCGATCATTTAGAAGGGGTCCACCTTTAGAAAATTTGAATGACAGATAGCTATTGCAAGGGCGTCCGATGCATCTTCAGGCGGTAGTTCCGGCAGTCCTAATATCGCCTTTACCATGTGTTGCACCTGGGACTTTTCGGCCCTTCCATAACCAACTGCGGCCTTTTTTACTTCCAGCGGCGTGTATTCATAGATCGGAATGCCTGTATGGGAAGCCACGAGAATGGCCACTCCCCGCGCCTGTGCCTGCTTTATAAGACTTTGAACATTCTTGCCGTAAAATATGTTTTCTATGGCTATGGCTTGGGGATCAAATTGCACGACAATTTTCATCAAACTGTCGTATATCTTCTTCAGTCCCTGCGAGAGGAGCTCGCCTCGTTTAATCCTTATTTCACCATAGGTGACGTGCGTCAACTTACCGCTTATTTTCTCAACAATACCGTAACCGGTGACCTTTGTGCCAGGGTCGATGCCTAAGACTATCAATGTTCTAATACCTGAGTGTCAGTGATTTATTGGCTCAGTCGTTCCATTACTTCATCGGGAATATCGAAATTGGCATACACATTCTGCACGTCGTCGTTATCTTCCATTTTTTCCATCAGCTTCAGCATTTGCGCCGCCTTTTGCTCGTTGAGCTTGACCGTGGTCTGGGGCACCATGCTGATTTCAGCCAACAGATATTTCATTCCGGCATCATCGATGGCCGACTTGACGCTCTCGAAAGAACCGGGGTCGGTAATGACCTCATATTCACTTTCGTCGTCCGCCACATCATCACCACCCGCTTCGAGGACGATTTCCATAAGCTCGTCTTCGTTCACCTCGTCTTTACTGAAGATAATGGTTCCTTTCTTTTCAAACATCCATGAAACGCAGCCATTCTCGCCGAGATTTCCGCCATGCTTGGAAAAGATATGTCTGATTTCGGAAACCGTTCTGTTTTTGTTGTCGGTCATGACTTCAACAAGGACGGCGACGCCACCGGGCCCGTAGCCCTCGTAAACAGTCTCTTCATAAATCGTTCCGTCTCCGAGCTCACCGGACCCCTTCTTTATGGCCTTTTCAATGTTGTCTTTCGGCATATTTTCGGCCTTGGCAGCAGCGATTGCCTGCCTGAGCCTCGGGTTTCCTTCAGGATCGCCTCCACCGAGCCGGGCGGCAAGGGTTATTTCCTTGATGATCTTGGTAAAGATCTTGCCACGCTTTGCGTCGGCGGCGCCCTTTTTATGCTTGATCGTACTCCATTTCGAATGACCTGACATAAAGATATATCTCCTTATTTGGTGCAAATTCACTCGAATTAATAACATAGCATCGAGTGCCTGTAAAACAAAAAAACCCCTTCAAAGATGAAGGGGTTTTAAATATAAATTCGGCGGCGTCCTACTCTCCCACATGAAATCATGCAGTACCATCGGCGCTGGAGAGCTTAACTTCCGTGTTCGGGATGGGAACGGGTGTAGCCTCTCCGCTAAAGCCACCGAAAAACGATATAATAAAATCGTGACAATCACATATCGAGCGTGCTTCTAGGCTGAACCATATAACATAAAGACAATAATTATGGCCAAGCCTCACGACCAATTAGTATCAGTTAGCTAAATACGTTACCGTACTTACACCTCTGACCTATCAACCTCATAGTCTCTGAGGGGTCTTCAGTCTCGATGTCTCCATCGAGAGGGATATCTTATCTTGAGGTGGGCTTCCCACTTAGATGCTTTCAGCGGTTATCCCTTCCGAACGTGGCTACCCAGCGATGCCGTTGGCACGACAACTGGAACACCAGAGGTTCGTCCGTCCCGGTCCTCTCGTACTAGGGACAGCTCCCCTTAAATATCCTACGCCCGCAACAGATAGGGACCGAACTGTCTCACGACGTTCTGAACCCAGCTCGCGTACCGCTTTAATTGGCGAACAG
>JAFGBH010000061.1 GCA_016933215.1 Deltaproteobacteria bacterium
CCCCGCAATCCCGTATAAGCGGGATCTCCGCTTTTGCTCCGACAGTTGCGGGGAATCTCCGATTGTTTAGTAAGTTAGAATTTATTTCCTGTGTTTTCTGGCAGAAAATAAATTCGATAACCACTTATCCCGATTGTCGGGATTAAGGAAAATTTTATTTTTATTCGCTCGCTGACCCCGCTGCAAGCAACGGGGAATGCGCTCGCTGTTCAGTTCATTTGGGCTTATCCACCATAGTATGTTTTAAGAAAAAGGAAAAAAGAGACATTTGTTACAAGTGACATTCTTTGTCTGTTTACAAACCAGGTAATTAACAACATAAGAAAAACATCGTCACAAGTGATATATTAAGATCCCCATCGGTGCCCCTTACTGCCATCGAAGGTGATGTATCATTGATGAGTCACGATTGTCACAAGTGATTAGGGGATATTATAAAAACTCTTGAGAATTGGCTACTTAACTGTTGCTTATAGATAGTGAATTGGATAAAACTGTAAACGGCTCGATTTTATGTGAAGCTCCCCGCTCACAGGGCGGGGCTTGCGGGTGCGCCCCCACTCATGATTCGGTCGAAAATGGCGTCACCCATCTCGGATGTTCCTACTTCATTCCTCTTGTCCGTTGCAATATCAGGTGTATGGATACCGTCACCAATAACGGCCTCTACGGCACTCTCTATAGAATCGGCTGCCTTTCCATTACCAAAACTGTATCTCAGCATCATGGCCGCCGACAGGATCTCGGCAACGGGATTTGCTATCCCCTTCCCCGCTATATCCGGCGCGGAACCGCCCGCCGGTTCATAGAGACCGAATCCGGTTTCGTTCAGACTGGCCGACGGGAGAAGACCCAGCGAACCGGTCAGCATGGCACATTCGTCGGAGATGATATCGCCGAACATGTTGCCACAGAGTAGCACGTCGAACCGATCGGGATTTCTGATCAGCTGCATCGTGGCATTGTCAACATAAATATGGTCGAGTTTCACATCATCGTAATCCCGTCCTATTTCGGTGACCACCTCTCTCCAGAAAACCATTGACGTGAGGACATTCGCCTTATCCACCGATGTGACCCTCTTTTTTCTCATTCTGGCCGCAGTGAAGGCCATCCTGGCGATCCTCTCGATCTCATTTTTTCGGTACACCATGGTATCAAAGGCCATCTCTTCCGGCCCCTTCCCCTTTCTCCCCTTTGGCTCACCGAAGTAAATACCCCCGGTCAGCTCCCTGACGCAGAGAATATCAAACCCTCTTTTTACTATATCGGGCCGAAGGGGGCTCGAAGCTTCAAGCCTTTTGAATATCCTGGATGGCCTCAGGTTGCAGAAAAGTCTGAAATGCTTTCTCAGGGCAAGGAGTGCGGCTCTTTCCGGCTGCTGCTCCGGCGGCAGGTGTTCCCATTTTTCACCCCCCACGGAACCGAAAAGAATGGCATCACTTTCCTCGCAGATTTTCAACGTTTCGCCCGGAAGGGCCTTCCCGTGCAAATCAATGGCACACCCGCCGACATCCGCTTCGGTAAATTCCATCCCTAATTGAAACTTATTCTCCACCGCCTTCAGAACCTTGACGGCCTCCTGCATTACCTCTGGGCCGATACCATCTCCGGGAAGAATCGCTATTTTTTTGCTCTCCATAATTCGCCTTTTTTTACGTTGGTGCACTATACTATCCCCCCGAAGGGAGGTTTTCAATAACAAAGTTAAAGATACCATCACATAAATTAAGGGCCTCAATTAATTACATCATTTCTAAACCGAGAGACACATAATAGATTGAATATCGAGCAATTAGATGATATATGTTCCGGTTAAGGTGACCGTAATGACCGAAAAGCAGACAAAAAAAGTTGGCATGGCATTTACCGATAACGAGAGATTAAATGATCTGCTGGATAATGTCGTTGATTATGTCAAGGATTTTACGCAGCACCAGTTGGAAGAGATAGAGAAACTCACCCAGATTGGCCTTGCACTTTCTGCCGAACCTGACATAGACCGCCTGCTCGAAATGATTGTGGACGAAGCCAGGAGGTTCACGAGAGCAGATGGAGGCACATTGTATATCGTTGATGACGACGAAAAGGAACTTCTCTTTTCAATCGCCCAGACCGATTCACTGAATGTGAGAATGGGAGGCTCCGCCGGGAAAATTACCTGGCCTCCCATACAATTGTACAATGAGGATGGCACCCCCAATTATAAAAATGTTTCCTCCTATGCGGCACTGTCGGGCGAGGTGGTCAATATCGATGATATCTATAATACCGAAAATTTCGATTTTGAGGGAACGAGGAGGTTTGATTCTTCGATAGGCTACCATTCCCAATCCATGCTCGTGGTCCCCTTGAGAAACCACGAAAACGACACGATAGGGGTCCTTCAACTCTTGAATGCAATGGACAAAACGAGCGGAGAGGCAATCCCCTTCTCCCCGGAATGTCAGAGATTGACGGAATCGCTGGCATCGCAGGCAGCAGTTGCCCTTACAAACAACCGCCTGATTCGAGACCTGCAGTTACTCCTTGAATCTTTTTTCAAATCGATCGCCACGGCAATTGACGAAAAATCCCCCTATACGGGAAATCATGGCCGCCGTGTTGTTGAATTGACGATATATATCGCCGAAAAGATCAACAATACAAAAGAGGGTCCCTTCAAGGACGTATTCTTAAACGGAAATCAGATGAACGAACTTGTGATGGCGGCGTGGCTCCACGATGTGGGCAAGATAGCGGTTCCCGAATATGTCATGGATAAATCGACAAAACTGGAATCGATCTACGACCGGATCAACCTGCTCAAGACCCGCTTTGAGGTAATCAAAAGAGACATTGAAATTGCCTATATGAGAAGGGGGATGACACCCTTCGAATCATCAAAGGTACGCAGCGATAACGGTTCATACGAAGAGGAGCTGAAATCTCTCGAAGAAGACATCGCCTTCATCGAGAGCGTAAACAAGGGGTCAGAGTTCATGTCTGACGAGAAGATAGAAAAGGTGAAAAAAATTGCCTCGCGTAAATGGAAGATAAACGGAGAAGAAAGACAGCTTCTCACTGAGGAGGAAGTAAAGAATTTATGCGTCCGCAAGGGTACCCTCACAGAAGATGAAAAGAATCTCATTAACAATCACGCGGCACTCACCTATGAGATTCTCTCGCAGTTACCCTTTCCCAAAAAGCTGAGGAACATTCCCCACTATGCCGCCTCACACCATGAATTCATCAACGGCACCGGCTATCCCAAGGGGCTGAGGGGAGACGATATCCCTCTTCAGGCAAGGATTCTGGCACTTGCAGACATATTCGAAGCACTGACGGCGGGAGATCGACCCTACCGGAAGGGAAACACACTTTCGGGTGCTATAAAGATTCTCGATTTCATGGTAAAGGACAATCTTCTCGATAAAGCTCTCTTTGATCTTTTCATAAAGGAACAGATTTTTCTCGATTACGCTAAAAAAGAATTGGATCCTTCTCAGATTGATGAGGTAAATGTCTGATAGATTGACCAGAAGCTTTCACGGGTAAGGAATTAGAAGAGATATACATTACATGTTGCTGTCAATAAACAATGAAAATCCCCAGATTCGGCTTATTCGAAAGGCCATTGAAGTCTTGAAGGACGGTGGCATAATCGTCTACCCTACCGATACAGTGTACGGAATAGGCTGCGACCTTTTCAACAAGCGGGCGATAGAAAAGATCTATGAAATCAAGAAGCGGAGCGCGAAACAGCCCTTCAGTTTTGTATGCTCTGACCTCAGCGATATAAGTCACTATGCCGTCGTCTCGAATCAGACCTACAAGATAATGAGGCATTTCCTGCCGGGACCCTATACATTCATTCTGGCGGCATCGAGGCTGGTCCCCAAAATTCTCCTGGCGAAGAGAAAAACGGTGGGTATCAGGGTACCGGACAACAAGATATGCCTGGCGATTGTCAGTGAATTTGGCCATCCCATTATCAGCACAAGCGTAAAATCAGAACGGAATGAAATAATGACCGATCCCTTTGATATGCACGAGGAACTGAAAAATAAAGTAGATCTGGTTATAGACGGAGGCATTCTGGGATCCGAATTGTCAAGCGTAATAAATCTTGTCGATGATATCCCTGAAGTAGTAAGAAAGGGAAAAGGAGAAGTGGAGGCATTTCTCTAACGGAAGGATAGGTTTTTGTATGACTAAAAAGATGCTCGTAAATACTATAGACGAAGAAGAAAGCCGTATGGCAATCATAGAAGACGGCTCTCTTATAGAATTCACCATAAAGATGTCGGTGAGAGAACCGACGATCGGCAATATCTATAAAGGAATTATCCGAAATGTCAGAAAGGGGCTCCAGGCCGCCTTTGTGGATTATGGAGATGGGAAAACGGGTTTTCTCCCCCTGCGTGACGTTGACAGGGAATATTTCGAGAAGGATGGCAAGCTTTCGACCGGAAAGGAAGTGCTTGCTCAGGTGGTGAGAGAGGCAAAGGGCTCAAAAGGGGCGATGCTTACAACCCAGTTATCGCTGCCGGGTCGATACCTCGTTCTTATGCCGAACAAACGGAACGGAGGAATCTCCAGAAAGATTGGAGACGAAACCGATAGAAAGAGACTTAAAGATTTAATGGAGCAGGTAATAAAGGACGGTGAAATGGGATTTATCGTCCGTACTGCCGGAATGAACAGGACAAAACAGGAACTGCACCGCGACTATCAGATGCTTCTGAGACTCTGGAATGAACTGAGAAAAAAGGCCGAAAAGACACCGGCGCCGGCTCTCATTTATGAGGAAAGCGATTTCGCCGTCCGCTCATTCAGGGATTATTATACATCGGACATCAGCGAGGTATTCGTCGATGACATCGAGACCCTGAGAAAGATGAAGGTCTACTGCAAGGCCGTATCGCCGAGAAACGTGAGGATGATAAAGCAGTACAGGGATGAAATACCGATCTTCGATAAATACAATATAGAAGACCAGATAAGCGAAATCTATCAGGAAAGGGTCAACCTGAAATCGGGCGGTTATATCATAATAAGTCCGACAGAGGCGCTCATAACAATAGACGTGAACTCGGGCCGTGCATCAGGCAGGAAGGATGTCGAAGAAACGGCCTTCAAGACAAATATTGAAGCGGCCGGTGAAATAGCACGGCAGCTCCGATTGCGAGACCTGGGAGGCCTTATCGTCATCGATTTTATCGATATGAAAGACAGGAAAAATATTCTCGAGGTAGAAAAAACATTCAAAAACGCACTCAGTGTCGACAGGTCCAGAATTCAGCTTTCAAAGATATCAAAATTCGGAATTCTTGAACTGTCGCGGCAGAAAAAACAATCCACCATACAGGAAATAAGTTATACAACCTGCCCTCACTGCAGAGGAAGCGGTCTGAGACCTACCATCGAGTACATGGCGCTGAGTGCATTCCGAAAAATAAAATCCAGAATTGCCCAGGAGAGCCTGGCGAGTATCATTGTCACGCTCCCTAATGAGGTAAGCCACTACCTGCTGAATCAGAAAAGGAGCGAACTGAGTAAACTGGAGGATCTGCATAACGTATCGATCAATATCTCAGGTGATCCTGACATGTTGTGGGGGGAATCCGACTTCGAACTGGTAAAGAGAGAAATCGCAGTCCCCGAGCCGATGGCCGAAACAATCGAAAAAGAAGAACCTCCCCTTGAGCAGGAAGAAAAACCTCCGAAAAAACCATTACGAAGAAGGGGGCCGAGAAGGAGGAGACCAAAAGCCGCGGCAAAACCGGAGCAGGGTAAACAGGGAGTCGCAGTCCCACCCCCGGCTGTCGATGCAAAAAAAGAAGAGGTGAAGGAAGAACCTCGGGCCTCCAATGATAGCAAGGAAAAGAAGGGTATCATCGACAAATTCTATAAATTTTTTAAAGACTAAGTCTGCTGTTAAAAATACAACGAGAAAGGGGACTCGATGAGTTCCCTTTTTTATTTCAGGCAACTACCATGGGAAGGGCCACCTCATCCGCTTTTTCCCTGCCGTAGAGCATCTCGACAAGTTTCAATGCGAATTCAATGGCTGTTCCGGGTGCACGGCTCGTAATGCAGGTACCATCCACAACAACGCGCGATTCGACCATGTCCCTGTTTTCGAGTTCCTCGACAAATAAGGGGTGGCAGGTTGCAAAGGTTGAATCAAGAAGGCCGTGATGCTGAAATACAACGGCGGGTGAGGCACAAATGGCTGCGTAGTAGCGCCCTTCCCTTTTCTGCTGTTTCAACATGTCCGTCAGCTCTTTCGAATCACGGAGATTCTCCGCCCCCGGTATGCCGCCGGGGAGGGCAATAAGGTCATAGATTTCATCGACGCATTCGGCGATCCGTTTATCGGCCACAATCCTTGTTCCCCGTGACGCAGTGATCTGCAGTTCATCGCTCACCGAGGCAACCGTCACATCGGCCTCGGCACGCCTCAGCACATCTACAATACAGACCGCCTCGATATCCTCAGAACCGTCGGCTATCGGAACCAGCACTTTTTTTGACATGGAAAAACTCCTTTTTTCCATAATAAACAATCCGCTATCTCTTTAAAAGATTATATTCCTTCATGTTGTTTCACGAACCTACAGCCCGTGATTCGTCGACAAACTATTTTTCGCCCCTTCCCAGCTCCTTCGAACGGAAGGTGGCGGCCTCAACGGCTGAAACAAGCGTTTCCTTCAGATTTCCCCTCTCAAGGGCCTTGATACCCTCGATCGTGGTGCCTCCCGGAGAAGTCACCATCTCTGTCAGTTCTGACGGTGTTTTATCACCCAAAAGGCAGAGTTTTGCCGCACCCAGAAGGGTCTGGGCTGCCAAGGTGAGGGCGGTATCTTCATCGAGCCCCATCTTGACTCCACCCTCCTTCAGGGCCTCTATAATCATAAAACCGTAGGCGGGACCGCTTCCACTGAGACCCGTGACGGCATCGATGAGCGCCTCCTCTACGATTACCGTTATCCCCACGGAATTAAAAATTCCCCGTGCCAGGGCAAGGTCCTTTTCCGTCGCATAGCTCCCTGCTGCGAGCGCCGCGGCACCCGCTCCTATAAGGGCAGGGGTATTGGGCATGACGCGTATCACCCGGACCGTTCCACCCAGATTTTCCTCCAGAAACCTTAGGGGAATCCCCGCCGCAATGGATATGAAAAGCTCACCGCCGCCGATGAAACCCGATAATTCACGAAGTACCTCTCCCATATTCTGCGGCTTTACGGCGAGAATAACAACGGCTGCATTCTCCAGGGCTTTACTGTTACTCCCGGTCACATTGACACCATAATTTCTGCCAAGGTAATCCAATCTTTCTCTCGCCACATCGGAAATGGTCACATTGTTTGCATCCGTCAGTCCGGCTGAAATGATACCGCGAGCCAGGACTTCCCCCATATTTCCACCACCGATGATACTTACCTTCTGCCCCCGCAACATATCGGACTATTCCCCCTCATTTCTGTTATAAGCCATCAAATTCAAAAGAAATATAAACTTGACTTTTGGCCTCACAATAATTACTTAAACACATTAATTACCTTTTGTTGTCAAGGAGAAATAATGTTTGTTATCGGAAATCTCATAGAGGCTGTCGCCAGGATCATCGATATAGGTCTGACATTATATATGTGGGTAATTATCATAAGAGCATTAATCTCCTGGGTAAATCCGGACCCCTACAATCCCATTGTTCAATTTCTTTACAAGATCACGGAGCCCGTCCTCTATTACGTCAGGTATTACATGGGAAGATGGATTCCTCCACTTCGCGGCATCGGGATTGACATTTCTCCCATTATCGTAATCCTTATCATCGTATTCCTTCAGAGCTTTCTCGTAAGGACGCTGATGCAAATGGCACTGTATTTCAAATAGTGCTATCTCTCGCGATTATTATATAAGAGACCCGGGTCGATACATGATATCCATACAAGAAACCAAAGAAGGTGTTGTCTTCAGTATTCGAGTCCTCCCGCGGTCATCAAGGTCTGAAATCGCGGGGATACAGGATGATGCACTGAAGTTGAAGATTACATCGCCCCCTGTAGAGGGAAAGGCCAACGAGGCGTGTATCCGGGTCCTTTCCGATCTTCTGGGCATCAGGAAATCGCAAGTTACAATTGTATCGGGTCACAAATCCAGGAACAAGAGGATAGCCGTCTCGGGAATACGGAAGGAAGCCATCGAATCCATTGCCTCTGCTTTCTGAAAACCAGGATAATTCTTTCCTATGGAAAACCTCAAGCAAGACCATGAAAAAGAAAACCGACGTGTCGTAAAGGCCGCGGGCACGGTTGGTCTGGCCACACTCCTCAGCAGGATCTTCGGGTTTCTGCGCGATATGGTGGTCGCCGCCTTCTTCGGGGCGGGTCTCGCAACAGACGCCTTTTTTGTGGCCTTCAGAATTCCGAACCTTTTGCGACGCCTCTTTGCCGAGGGCTCCCTTACCATCGCCTTCGTTCCCGTCTTTACCGAATACCTGAAAAAAAAGTCGAAAGAAGACGCCTATGAGCTCGCAAACATCGCCTTCACGCTGCTCTCCATAATACTGGCATTCGTTTCTCTTATCGGCATTCTTCTTTCCCCTTTTATTGTCATGCTCATTGCCCCCGGCTTTACCAAGGTACCCGCGCAATACGAGCTGACCGTGCTTCTCACACGTTTCATGTTTCCCTATATATTCTTTATTTCGCTTGTCGCATTGTGCATGGGAATCCTCAATTCCCTCAGGCATTTTGCAGCGCCGGCCCTTGCTCCCGTGGCCCTCAATATCTCGATCATTATTGCCGCTCTCACATTGCGAAATTATTTTACCGAGCCGATTTTTGCCCTTGCCGTGGGCGTCATGATCGGGGGAGTCCTTCAGCTTGCCATGCAATTGCCCGTTCTTCGCAGGATGGGTGTTCGGCTGAAACCGAACTTTCATTTCAGACATCCCGGCATAAAAAAAATAGGCCTCTTGATGCTCCCCGCAGTCTTCGGAGCCGCTGTCTATCAGGTCAATATATTCGTCGGTACACTCTTAGCCTCGTTTCTGCCTGAAGGGAGTGTGTCGTATCTTTATTACGCCGACAGGGTGGTCCAGTTGCCGCTTGGAATATTCGGGATTGCCATCGGAACGGCATCACTTCCGAGCTTTTCCGAGCAGGTTGCACGGGGGGATTACGGGGAACTGAAAAAAACACTCTCCTTTTCGCTTCGGCTGATCCTCTTTGTGACCATTCCCGCCATGGTTGCCCTTATCGTCCTGAGAGAACCGATAATCTCGGTGCTCTTTCAGAGGGGAAAATTTGACCTGCTCTCCACGGTACTCACCTCGAGGGCACTTCTCTATTACGCACTGGGCCTTTGCGCCTTTTCGGCCATCAGGATCATTGTATCGGCATTTTATTCCCTGCAGGACACCAAAACTCCCGTCAGGGTGGCTGTTATCGCAATCGTGGCAAACATCATACTCAGCATTGCCCTTATGTTTCCCCTCAGGCACGCGGGGCTCGCCCTTGCCACATCAATTGCCTCTTTTGTCAATGTAATACTACTCGTTATAATATTGAAAGGTCGTATCGGGACATTTCTCGAAGGGGACTTTTTCCTCTCCCTTGCAAAGGTGACGGCATCGTCGCTTGCGATGGGTGGCTTTATCTCTCTCATCCTTTACGGTTTGGGCTGGACCAATGAAAGTTCTTTTGATGAACGGATTCTTATCCTCACCATATCGATAGTGGGCGGACTTGTCCTTTTTGCCGTCCTTTCCTGGCTCCTCAAAAGCAGTGAAATGTTGGCAATTCTCAAATCGGTTCGGGGCCGTTCTGCCGCCCACCGGAGAGGCAAAAAAGGCAGCGGAAAGTTAACAGATAAGTAACCCCGAAGTCTCCGCTCGCCTGAGACAAAGCTATTGACTTCGGGTGCGCTAAGTGATAGTGAGAATTGCCTTTCGGGAGGTTGAAGCTCCCCGCAAAAAGTTGCGGGGAATCTCCGACTGTTAAGGAAAATTTTATTTTTTATTCGCTCACTAACCCCGCCGCAAGCAACGGGGAATGCGCTCGCTGTTCAGTGCAGAAAAACGGGAATTTGAAGCTATGCTGGATATAAAATACGTAAGAGAAAATATTGATCATGTTCGTTCGAAGATGGAAGAGCGGGGGCAGGATATCGACCTCGACAAGTTTTCCGAGCTCGAGCAGAAAAGAAGGGATATTCTTCAGGAAGTCGAGACCCTGAGAAGTGAGAGAAACACCGTCTCTAAAGAGATAGGTACAAGGAAAAAGAACGGTGAAGACGCCTCGGAGCTTATAAAGAGAATGAGCGAGGTTTCAGGCCGTATCAAAACGCTTGACGACTCGCTTAAAGAAGCGGAGGCGGCCCTCAATGAAATAATAATGATAATCCCCAATCTCCCTCACGAATCGGTTCCCTTCGGTACGGGAGAGGAGGACAATCCCGTGGTAAGAGAATGGGGCGAGAAACCGGCCTTTGATTTCGAGCCTTTGCCGCACTGGGATATCGGGGAAAACCTGAATATTCTCGACTTTGCCAGGGGCGCCAAGATTACGGGTGCACGTTTCACCCTTTATCGCGGCGCGGGAGCAATGCTGGAAAGGGCCCTTATAAATTTCATGCTCACTATGCATGTCAGTGAGCACGGCTACACCGAGGTCTTGACTCCCTTCATGGTAAACAGGGAAAGTATGACGGGAACGGGACAGCTTCCGAAGTTCGAGGAGGATCTTTTCAAAATAACGGGGACGGACTACTATCTGATACCGACGGCGGAAGTTCCTGTGACAAACATACACCGCGACGAGATCCTTGATGAACATGATCTTCCCATCCACTATGTGTCCTACACGCCATGTTTCCGGGCCGAGGCCGGGTCATACGGAAAGGATACACGGGGATTGATTCGGCAGCACCAGTTTAATAAAGTGGAAATGGTGAAGTTTTCGAAGCCGGAAACATCCTATGAAGAACTGGAGTCTCTGACCCTGAATGCCGAAGAAGTCTTGAAGCGATTAGGAATTCATTACAGGGTGGTCAATCTCTGTTCGGGAGACCTGGGATTTTCCTCGGCAAAGACCTATGATCTGGAGGCGTGGATGGCCGGTCAGGATGCCTACCGGGAGATTTCTTCGTGCAGCAACTTTGAGGATTTTCAGGCACGGAGGGCCGGCATCAGGTTTCGACGTGAGGAGACCGGCAAAGTCGAACATGTTCACACCCTCAACGGGTCGGGACTGGCAATAGGAAGAACGGTTGTGGCGATTCTGGAAAATTACCAGCAGAAAGACGGGACCGTCGTGATCCCGGATGCCCTCATTCCCTATATGAACGGTGTTGACATAATAACTCTCGATAAGTAAACTAACATACTTTTTTCCCTGATTCGTCCGCAGGAAAAGCGATGAAGCAAAAGGGAGAAAGCTCTTTACATAGTTTCCGGAGGGATGGCCGAGAGGTCGAAGGCGGCGGTCTTGAAAACCGTTAACCGAAAGGTTCGCGGGTTCGAATCCTGCTCCCTCCGCC
>JAFGBH010000062.1 GCA_016933215.1 Deltaproteobacteria bacterium
GCCCTGGCAGGGGGGGGAGACTATCACGCTTTCGATCGGTCAGGGATTTGTCCTCGTCACCCCTTTGCAACTGATACGAGCCTACTCGGCGATAGCCAATGGAGGAATTCTCTACAAACCCAGGCTTATAAAGAGGATAGTGACTGCAGAGGGGGATATCGTAAAGGAGTTTTTACCGGAGAAGGAATCAACGATACCGCTTCACAAAAAAACCCTGGAGACACTGAAATATGCCCTGTGGGGGGCCGTCAATGAGGAACAAGGCACGGGGTGGGTCCTCAAGAGAGAAGAACGGGATGTTTCGGGAAAGACGGGGACGGCTCAGGTTGTGGGTATGTCCGAGGATGAGGAAGAAAAAGAAAGAGAAACTCCTTACAAATTAAGAGACCATGCCCTTTTTGTCTGCTACGCGCCACGCACGAATCCTGAAATTGCTGTCTTAGTGGTTGTTGAACATGGGGGACATGGCGGCTCAACGGCTGCCCCGATAGCACGCAGAATTGTCGACGGGTACTTTGAGCTTAAAGCTCGTGATGCCGGTCTTATGGGTCAATCCATAAAAGGGGTTGACCCGGTGTAAGGTATTTCAGGTCGGGACGGTACATATTTGTGAAAATCGATCGTAGACTGTTTGTCAATTTTGATTGGATACTCCTTTTTATCGTTATGGCGATAAGCGGCCTGGGGTTATTAAATCTCTATAGTGCGGGGTTTAACCTTGCAGGCGGCAGGGGAGAACCACTCTATATCAAGCAAATCTACTGGATATTGATGGGTCTGATACTTATGGTAGCAGCTTTCAGCATCGATTATCATATCATTATCAGACATGCCTATACCATACATGCCATATCCCTTTTTCTGCTCTTTCTGGTTTTTTTCGTCGGTAATATAACTCACGGCTCTCAGAGATGGTTGGTCTTTTACGGTTTTTCCTTTCAGCCCTCGGAACTGGTCAAGCTGACGATGATTATAGCCCTTGCGAGGTTTTACAAAGATAATCAGATTGACGAAGGTTATTATCTGAGGAATGCCCTGATTCTCCTTTTTATCATAATGGTGCCCTTTCTGATGATAATGCAACAGCCCGACCTCGGCACCTCTCTTTTTTTGGCACTTCTTTTTTTCACCCTGGTCTTTTTCATGGGGATCAGGAGGAATATTGTGATTTCCATTGCCGCGGTCTCATCGATACTGGCACCACTTCTCTGGTTTATCATGAAGGATTATCAGAGGGAGCGCATCCTCTCTTTTTTGAATCCCGAGAGAGATCCCCTCGGATCGGGCTACCACATTATTCAATCGATGATTGCCATCGGTTCGGGAGGTTTCTTTGGAAAGGGATATCTGAAGGGTACCCAGACGCAGTTAAAATTTCTGCCGGAGCAGCAAACGGATTTCGTATTTTCGGTCTTTGCCGAGGAATGGGGTTTCCTTGGCGTGTTCGTCCTGATGTTCATTTTTCTTTCGCTCATTCTGTGGGGATTCAAGATTGCAAGAAACTCAAGGGACTTGCCCGGGACCCTGATAGCCTTCGGCGTCACCATGTTCATTTTTTGGGAAGTCTTTATCAATATCGGCATGGTCCTCGGTCTTTTTCCGGTTGTAGGGATTCCCCTGCCTTTCTTAAGTTACGGGGGGTCTTCGATGGTCATACTCTTGACGGGTATCGGTTTACTGATGAATATAAGCATGAGAAGATTTGTTTTACACCCATGATTATCAGAAAATGTAAGGGAGATTATTGATGATAAGCAGGAAAACAAAGACAAAGAAGGATGATGACATCAAGGCATTTTTGGGGAAAGGTGCCGAATTCGAGGGAAAGCTCGTTCTGACAGGTACCGTAAGAATTGAAGGGAACTTCAAGGGCGAGGTGCTGGGAAACGGGACACTGATCATAGGAGATGGGTCGCTGGTGGAGGCGAATATTGACGTCGATAATATACTGATCTTTGGAGAAGTCAAAGGAAGTCTCACTATCAAGGAGAAAACGGAGATAACCTCTCAGGGAAGACTTATGGGTCCATTGATAACAGCGACCCTTATAATTCATGAGGGGGGCATCTTTGACGGTGATTGTCAAATGACGAAAACGGGGGACAGTTGATCTCAGATTGATTTATCCCGTCTCACGGATAACCAAGAATTTATCTCTCAAATACAAATCGGTTTTTTTGCGAAAATTTTATGACCGCTGGTCAAAAAATACTTGACAATACGCACTAGGTATGCTTAGTACACCACGATTTTTTAGAGGCACCTTGATATAGGAATTTACGATTTTTATTATTCGCATTCAGCGTGAGGTAAGGAAGCATGATAGACCTTAATTATACCATGTTAATCCAGATGATAAATTTCCTTGTTTTAATCTTCATCCTTAATCTTCTCCTTTACAAACCCATTACAAAAATCATTGACGAAAGAAATAAGAAAATCGAGGATTCAAAAAGAGAAGTTGAGTCACTTGATGAAAAGGCCGAGCTGAAGATTGCCGATTATGAGGAAAAGATGCGCCAGGCACGGCAGGAAGCGATGAATCAGCGAAATGAGGTCAAGGACGAAGGAGAGGAAGCGGGTAAGAAGATAGTTGAGGGAGCAAGGGGTGAGATTTCAACGATGATTGAAGGTTTTAAGGTTACTCTGGCCAGTGAAACTGAGGCGGCGAGGAACGTGTTAAGGGATCAAGCGAAAAAGATCGCCGTGGAAATATCTGAAAAGGTATTGGGAAGGGGTGTGCAATGAAGAAAAAGCTATTCTTTGTTTTATTGATTCTCTTTGCCACCTCGGCACTTGCCTATGCGTCCGGTGGTGAGACCGGAGGACATGACAGCCATAAGCTGATAGATTTTGGATGGAGATTTCTCAATTTTGCCGTATTGGTTTTCATCCTTTATAAACTTGGGGCTAAGGCAATCAGGGGCTTTTTTGTAGGAAATCGCGAGGCTGTCAACATTTCACTGGAAGAGGCGGAAGCAGCCAAGAAAGAGGCGCAGCAGAAATTGCAGGAATGCATTGCAAGAGTGGAAAAGGCCTCTGAAGAAATAGGCGAAATGGCCGATATGATAAAGGCCCAGGGTCTAAGGGAGAAAGAGAAGATTATAGAAGATGCCAAGAGAAACGCCGAGAAGATAAAAGAAGATGCCAAGGCGAGAATCGAACAGGAATTTAACAAAGCCGTTAACCAGCTAAGGGTGGAGGCGGCTGACATTTCGGTCGAAATGGCCGAAGATATTTTAGCGAAGAGCGTAAAGAATGAAGACCATGAAGCAATGGTCGAAAATTTTTTGAATAGGATGGTGAGCGAAAATTGATCGGAAGTGATATTGCAAAGCGATATGCAAAGGCGCTGTTTGAGATAGCACGGGAAGAGGAAAAAATCGAAGCGATTTATAACGAGCTGAAAAGCTTTTCCTCGGTGCTGGAAGAAAATGAGAATTTACGGGAATTTTTTGCAAATCCAGTCTTTGACCAATCCGACAAGAAGGTCGTCATTACAGAAATCCTCGAGAAAATAAGTGTTTCCGCTATTACATCCAATTTTTTGAAGTTACTCGTCGATAAGAAAAGAATCGATATTCTGAGTGAAATCGAACTGTGTTACGAGAAATATATGGATGATGCCTTGAATAAGGCGCGGGTAAGTTTGAAAACGGCCTTTCCGCTCTCGGATGCCTTGTCGGAAAAGATACAGAAACACTTGGAGAGTCTCACAGGTAAGAACGTCGAGATGGTTATTGATGAAGATCCATCGTTATTAGGTGGTGTTGTCATAGGTATAGGAGATACCCTTTACGATGGAAGTGTTAAGGCACAGCTGAGGAGTATAAGGGAACTCATAAGGGAGGAGATGTAAAGGATGGAAGCAATCAGGGCAGAGGAAATAACTCAGATAATTTCCAAGCAGATAAAGGAATATGAGAAGAAACTTGATGTCAGCGAGACGGGGACTGTCTTGTCCGTGGGTGACGGTATTGCAAGAGTCTACGGCGTGGAAAATGCCATGGCAATGGAGCTTCTGGAGTTTCCGGGCGGCATACTTGGTATGGTTCTCAATCTGGAAAGAGATAATGTAGGTGTTGCCATCCTGGGTGAAGATACGCATATCAAAGAGGGTGACATAGTAAAGAGAACGGGAAGAATCGCGCAGGTTCCTGTTGGGGAAGCCTTGCTCGGTCGAGTTATCGATGGCACAGGTGAACCCATTGACGGAAAGGGTCCAATCGAGACAACAGAGTTCCGAAGAATAGAGATGGTTGCCCCCGGTGTTATTCAGAGACAGCCCGTTAATCAGCCCCTTTATACGGGATTGAAGGCCATTGATGCCATGACACCGATCGGAAGGGGACAGAGAGAGCTTGTCATTGGCGACCGCCAGATCGGAAAAACGGCGATCTGTGTTGATGCGATCATCAGGCAGAAAGATACCGGTGTCAAATGCATCTACGTAGCGATCGGTCAGAAGAAATCGACGGTTGCCCAGGTCGTCGAGGCCCTGAGAAAATTCGATGCAATGGATTATACCTGTGTGGTATCAGCCTGTGCGAGTGATCCGGGAACGCTGCAGTATATTTCAGCCTTTGCCGGTTGCAGTATCGGCGAGTATTTCCGCGATAACGGACAGGATGCACTGATTATATATGACGATCTTTCCAAACAGGCCGTTGCCTACAGGCAGATTTCGCTTCTCCTGAGACGTCCCCCCGGACGTGAGGCCTATCCCGGCGACATCTTCTATAACCATTCACGCCTGCTCGAAAGGGCCGCACGAGTGAGCGAAGATCTCGGCAGCGGATCCCTCACGGCATTGCCGATCATCGAAACGCAGGCCGGTGACGTGTCGGCCTTCATCCCGACAAACGTTATTTCGATTACCGATGGCCAGGTCTTCCTCGAACCGGATCTCTTTTACTCCGGTGTCAGGCCCGCAATTAACGTCGGTATCTCCGTCTCCCGTGTCGGTGGTGCGGCGCAGGTTAAGGCGATGAAACAGGTGGCGGGAACAATGAAACTCGACCTTGCTCAGTACCGCGAGCTTGCTTCATTTGCCCAGTTCGGGAGCGATCTCGACAAGGCGACCCAGGCACAGCTCGACAGGGGTGTGCGTCTGGTGGAGATATTGAAGCAACCTCAATACGCGCCGATGTCTCTCGGCGAGGAAATAGTTGTTTTATACGCCGGTGTCAGGGGATATATTGATAAATATCCCGTAGAGAACCTGAAGAGTTATGAAAGTCAGTTGCTCAGTTATGTGACCGGTAAATACCCAGAGATATTGAAAGAAATAGATGAGAAACAGATATTGAGCCCGGAGCTGGATGAGAAAGTGGGTAATATGTTGACTGAGTTTGATTCAGTATTTGCCGCCTAGTAAAGGGATGATTATTGTTGCGCTGGATAAAGAGGTACTTTTTTAATGGCTGAATCCTTAAGAGATATTAAACGGCAGACCCAGGCTGTAGAAAAGACAAAGCAGATTACCAGGGCCATGAACATGGTAGCCGCGTCGAAGCTGAAGACTGCCCAGACCCGAATGGAAAACTTCAGGCCCTATGCGAAAAAGATTATGGAAGTCCTGAACAGTCTTGCCCGCAGGGTCAATACAGAGTCAAATCCGCTTTTGACCGTGAGAGAGGCGAAAAAAGTCAGGGTAATTCTGATGACCTCTGACAGAGGGCTCTGCGGGGGTTTCAATACCAATACGATCAAGGCCGTTGAAGGTTTCATAAAATACAGAACCGGCCAGGGACAGGAAGTTTCGCTCATTACCGTCGGAAAGAAGGGGAGAGATTACTTCAGAAAGAAGGCAACGATCATTGACCAGCGCGTTGATGTGCTGAATAATTTTGATATAAGTCTTGCTCAGGCGATAGGCGAGGAAGTCATTCCTTCCTTTATCGATGAAGAGTACGATGAACTCTACATTGCCTATAACGAGTTCAAAAATGTCTCACAGCAAAGGCCTGTTATCACAAGGCTTCTTCCTGTTGGATCGGTTGAGCAGGAGAAAGAGGAAGCAGAGGTATACGGTGATTACGTATACGAACCTTCGGAAGAAGAACTCCTTGCCCAGATTATTCCCATGTATCTGAGGGTCCTTATATACAGGGGGCTTCTGGAGACCTCGGCAGGTGAGCATGGTGCGAGAATGGCCGCCATGGATAACGCAACAAATAACTGTGAAGAGATGATAGAGACGCTTACCCTCAAGTATAATAAGGCACGGCAGGCGGCAATAACGGCAGAACTCATGGATATTGTGGGCGGAACAGAGGCATTAGCAAAGGGATAAAAACCCCGAGAGGGTTAGGATTTATAGAGAGCAATACCGGACAAACCATATAAGGAGATAAGGATGAACGTAGGAAGGATTGTACAGGTAATCGGCCCCGTCGTGGACGTAGAGTTTGAAGAAGGTCAACTTCCCAGTATTAGGAATGCTATTACGATATCTAACCCTGCGATCAATGACGAAGAAGACAATCTCATCATAGAGGTTGCACAACACCTCGGAGATAGTGTGGTACGATGTATAGCAATGGATATCACCGACGGCCTGGTAAGGGGTATGCCGGTTAAAGATACAGGTGGTCCTATTACGGTTCCCGTGGGAAAATCGTGTCTCGGAAGGATCCTTAACGTGGTTGGGAAACCCGTTGACGGACTGGGACCTGTCGATATGACCACAACGGCGCCAATCCACCGTGCGGCACCATCATTTCTGGAACAGGATACGAGTGTTCATGTTCTTGAAACTGGAGTTAAGGTTATTGATCTGCTCGTCCCATTCCCAAGGGGAGGCAAGATGGGAATGTTTGGCGGAGCCGGAGTTGGGAAGACAGTCGTTATGATGGAAATGATTCATAACATCGCCATGCACCATGGTGGAATCTCCGTTTTTGCCGGTGTTGGCGAAAGAACCCGTGAGGGGAATGACCTCTATCTGGAAATGAAAGAATCAGGCGTTATCAATCAGGCTGCTCTCATTTACGGTCAGATGACAGAACCTCCGGGAGCACGTGCCCGTGTTGCCCTGACCGCTCTCGCAGCGGCTGAATATTTCAGAGATGAAGAAGGGCAGGACGTGCTACTCTTTGTCGATAATATATTCAGATTTACCCAGGCAGGTTCAGAAGTTTCGGCACTCCTCGGAAGGATGCCCTCTGCGGTTGGATATCAGCCGACGCTGGCTACCGACCTGGGCGAACTGCAGGAGCGGATTACCTCAACAAACAAGGGCTCAATTACGGCCGTTCAGTGTGTGTATGTGCCCGCCGATGACCTCACCGACCCCGCACCGGCAACCACGTTTGCCCACCTTGATGGTACCGTCGTTCTCTCCCGTCCCATTGCTGAGCTTGGTATTTATCCTGCTGTTGATCCTCTCGATTCCACGTCGCGTATCCTGGATCCGAATGTCATTGGTGAAGAGCATTATCAGACGTCGCGAGAAGTGCAGATTATACTTCAGAAGTATAAAGACCTTCAGGATATTATCGCCATTCTCGGCATGGACGAGCTTTCCGAGGAGGATAAACTCACGGTGAGCCGGGCGAGAAAGATCCAGAGATTCCTGTCTCAGCCTTTCTTCGTTGCCGCACAGTTTACCGGTACGGACGGTAAATTTGTTTCAGTCCAGGACACGGTAAGAGGATTCAAAGAGATACTTGAAGGAAAGCATGATGATCTGCCGGAGCAGGCCTTCTACATGGTGGGAGGAATAGAAGAGGTGATTGAAAAAGCCAAGAGGCTTGAAGCTGAATAATAATGTTGAGTCGGAGGGATAATGACTCATGGCTGAAGAATTGATGTTGGAAATTGTTACCCCTGAGGAGCTGGCCTTTAGTGGTAAGGTTGAAGAAGTAACGGTGCCTGGTTCTGAGGGAGAATTTGGCGTTTTAATCGGGCACGTTCCGCTTTTAAGTGCCGTCAAATATGGCGAGTTGAATTATACGCAAAATAATAAAAAGACCTATTTTGCCATAGGTACCGGTTATGCCGAAGTGACGGATGTTAAGGTGACGCTTCTTGTTGAATCTGCGGTGGAAGCCGATGAGATTGATGCTGAGGAGGCGAAAAGAGAGAAGGATGAGGCGGAAGCTGAACTTTCCAAGATAGGAAAGGATGATCCTGATTTTCAGAAGGTGAGTGATGCCCTGACAAGAGCGGAAGTAAAGCTTAAAGTAGCAGAGAAATTATGAGTTAAATAATACCCTGTGCGTTAAGATCCGATAATTTCATTAAGGGGTTGCTATTATAAAAACAATGTAATTCAAGCCAAGGAGTTGATCTCACTTGGCTTGTTTTTTTTATGATGTACATTAGGAGTCAATTTATGAAGAATACAAGTGGTGTTTTTGTAAGTATTCTTATTGTAACAGTATCGATCTTTGCTTGTCTGTTTTTCCTGGCTGATCCTGCGGTGGCAAGTGCGGGTGGAGAGGCAGCGGGACATCATGGAGCCAATATCGGTGAAATACTGCCGGTATGGACGATAATTCCCTTTGCGGGTATACTGCTGTCGATAGCCCTGTTCCCCCTGTTATTGCCCCATTTCTGGCATAATAATTTTGGAAAGGTTTCGGCTTTCTGGGCCCTGCTCTTTGCCATACCCTTTCTCTATGCCTACCACATGGAGGCGTTTCATCAGATTATCCATATCTATCTGATCGACTATATACCCTTTATTATTCTCCTCTGGGGTCTGTTTACCATCGCCGGCGGAATTGTTGTCAGCGGTTCTCTGAAGGGGACGCCGACGCTCAATACAGTTATGCTGCTGATCGGTACCTTATTGGCATCATGGGTAGGAACCACCGGTGCGGCGATGGTAATGATCCGGCCCGTATTAAGGGCAAACGCGGAGAGGGTAAAAAAGGTCCATGTGGTTTGTTTCTTCATCTTTCTTGTGGCCAATATCGGAGGTTCTCTGACGCCGCTCGGTGACCCACCGCTTTTTTTGGGATTTCTCCATAATGTTCCATTTTTCTGGGTAACAAAGGCGATTCTTCCCCATATGCTGGCTGCTGCGGCAATTCTTCTTGTTATGTTCTTTTTCTTGGACACATACTATTACAGAAAAGAAAAGAATAAGGTAA
The DNA here is from genome assembly GCA_016933215.1 of Deltaproteobacteria bacterium. Classification (GTDB taxonomy): domain Bacteria; phylum Desulfobacterota; class Syntrophia; order Syntrophales; family UBA2210; genus JAFGBH01. The sequence continues at coordinate 9,102 of JAFGBH010000062.1, forward strand.
AAGATGTAAGTGAAGTCCAAGAGGAAAAAGTGCCCTTAAAGATTGAGGGGTTGCATAATTTTATATTTCTTGCCGGGGTAGTGAGTCTGGTTCTGGTAAGCGGTTATTGGAAAGCGGGTCATTTCAATATAATGGGAGTAGAGATGCATTACCAGAATCTCTTGAGAGATGTCGGTATTATAGTCATGGGTGCGCTTTCTCTTGTTTTTACGTCGAATGATCTCAGAGAGGCAAATGATTTCAGCTGGTTTCCCATTATTGAAGTGGCAAAGCTCTTTGCCGGTATATTCATGACGATTATTCCCGCTCTGGCCATATTGAAGGCTGGGAGTCACGGTGCACTCGCCGGTCTTGTTGCGATGGTAAAGGATCCCGTACATTATTTCTGGGTGACGGGAGCGCTCTCATCATTTCTTGATAACGCCCCTACCTACCTTACCTTTTTCAATTTGGCATTGGGAAAGCTCGGTCTCAGCGAGGCGGCAGTGCCGACAGCACTGGCTGCGGGTACGATAACGGCAAATCCCGCATTTATAACCTTTCTCAAGGCCATCTCTGCAGGTGCTGTATTTATGGGGGCGAACACCTACATAGGAAACGCACCTAATTTTATGGTCAAGTCGATAGCCGAAGAGGCGGGAATTAATATGCCGAGTTTCTTCGGGTACATGATTAAATACTCTATTCCCATACTTATCCCTGTTTTTATCATTGTTACTCTGATATTTTTCTGAGGTATGAAGATTGAAACGAGGGGGAAAGTAGATAGTTTGTAGAGAGGGGGAAGGTGAAAATGATTAAAAAGTACAATGAAGTTATCCTTGAAGGGGCCTTGGACCTGATACGGGGATTTGTCATAGGATTCCTCGAGGGAAGCAAGATAGAGGGTGAAGCCATCTTTAACGAGGACCATCATATAGAGAAAGAGGGAGCCTTTGGGCAACTTATGCGTCTCGTTGGAATCAGAGGCGATCAGGTCCATCTCATAGTCGGTGCGGGCTTTCATGAATTGCTGAGTGAAGCATTGAAGAAAAGACAACAAGAGATCAACATAACAATAGTCTCAGTCAAGGAAATCCGCATGGCCTACTTCGACTTCACATATAAGGCCTTTACGAGGGAACTGGGGAGCGAGCTGAAAGAAATTTTCGGAGCAATATCCAGAGATCCGGAGGGGCTTCACATGGAAGCGGGCTATAAACCGGAAGAGGAGATCAGGCCAGAGGGGAAGGGGGTTGAAACCTATGCACCCCTCCACGAATATCAATTAAAAGCTGCCGGCAGAATTCACGGTCCCGTTAAGGATGTGATTGATTTTTATGGCGTCGTCGAACATTATGACATGGTTGAGCTGGGAAACATAAAGATCGAATATGTAGATTAGGGAATGAAAAGACGGACATATTTATTATGAAGGCCCCTGAGGGGTTGTTACCCTCAGGGGCCTTTTCTCTGGACTGAATTGAACAGCGAGCCATTCCCCGCTACCTTTAGGCGGGGGAAGCGAGAATAAAAAACAGATATTATCCTCAATCCCGACAATCGGGATAAGTGCGTTAACGAAAATATTTTCTGCCGGAAACACAGAAAATAATTTCTAACTTACTAAACAATCGGAGATTCCCCGCAACTTGTTACAGGGCGCTTCAATATAATCTATAGTAATTACGACTTGATTCCCGATGCAAATACCCAGGAGGTGCAGTAAGAGGGGATGAATGTCCTCGAAAATTTGACATCGGAGAGAAACTTTGTAAGAAGGCGCCTCGTAAGCTCGAGTGTTTCCTTGTCATGTTCAGAGCAGCACTGGACAGACACCACACCACCCTGTTTCAGATCGGAAATTACTTTCGTGAAGAGATCGGTCAAGAAGATTTCGCGGTCCATATCGATGAATGCCTCGGGATGCATGGTTAAATCATAAATTATAGCGTCAAATTGATGCGTGCCATCAAGGTAGTTGAAGACATCATCATTTTTGATCTCGCATCTGTCGTTGTCAAAGGCGTCATTACATATGCATGTAAGATGATCCTTGCAGGCCTTTACAACTGCATCATCAATATCAATAAGGGTAACCTTCATTGCTCCCTGTTTCAGGAGCTCCCATAACACACCCCCGTCTCCCCCTCCGAGAATTGCTACATGATCAAGTGGAATCTCGGCATCGATAAGGGGCGTGGTCATGCTTGTGTTATAGAGGTGTGCATCATATTCTGAAATCTGCACGTCATTATCAAGGAAGAGCATTCTTCCGAATGTTTCATTTTCGATGATTCTGATGTCCTGATATTTGGATACCTTGCTGTATATTTCCTTATCTATGTGGTATCTGATGTCAAAGCCCGCTGAACCGGTATCATCAGTTATCCAGTTTGTGTCTGTTACCTCGATCGGATTTCCCCTCGATAACACGGCAATTCTCGTAGTGAATGGTTCCAATTTATCTTTTAAATAATTCAGTATCGTTGCAGATGCCGGCCCGCGAGAACAGGTATAAATATCTATTGAGGCATGACGCGCCTCTGGATAGGTGTGTATTGCCACATGGGATTCGCTGACAACAGCAATAGATGTAATGCCAATCGGTTCATACCTGTGACTGCTCAGGCTTATGAGTTCTATGTCGCTTGCCAGTATGCTTTCGCGGAGAATTCTTTCTATCTCATCAACATCATTCAGTATATCTTTTGAACAGTTGAAAAATTCTGCTACGTGTTGTGTTCCCGCTGGTTTCATAGTCCGACCTCCCGTGGTAAAAATATTTCAGCGGTGCGCCTCTATGTGACACAAGCATATGCCTTTATAAAAAAGGCAATTGAGGTAAACAATCATTAGATAGGTGGGCATCTTATATAAAATAATGGTTTCCGCTGTCAAGAAAAATGAGGAGATATAAAGTATTATTGCCTACGTTTCAATTTATTACTGCATTTTGGGACCGTTTTTTCTGAGTCTTGACACAAGAGACAATCATATGTTACATGTAACCAGAATGTAATGTTACAAGCAACGGGGAGGGTCCGGATGGGAACCGAGAAGGAACGACTGAGGCGATGGAGAGAAAAGAACAGGGCCAAGGGAAAGAAATCCTACACTATAATGCTATCGAGAGAAGCCCAGTATGTTCTGAAAAGAGAGAAGGAACGCTCTGATACCACCTACTCATCCATAATTGAGAGGGCACTTTTACGGCTTAGAAACATTTCGATAACTGCAGTAAAAGAGGGAGAAAAGAACGTTGCAAGTAACGAACATGGCGTAGCAAGAAACGTAACAAGTAACGATAAAGTCGGAAATGCTCGGTTGCTTATTGATGATGAGTTGGCAATGAAGGGATTCGGGATGAAAGAAGAATACGGGATTGGAGGAATTGAAGAAAACAGGGATGAGTTGCGTAACGGATTAATACCGAGACTTCTGAAAATGTCGAAGAGAAGAAGATTCAGATTAAAAAAATAGAGACTATGAAATAAAGGGCACGCGGATTTCGACGATTTCTGAGAGGTCAACGGGTGCAGGAAAGAACGAGGATTCATAGATAAGAGGATATTATGAAGCAGGGATTCGGAGATCTTAAATCGCTCTCGTGACTTAATATCAGATAAAGAAATAACATAAAGTCATCATCGTACCTTCACCTGATCAAAAATCAGGAATTCCACTACCAAAAAATCAGGTATTCCCCGATAGGAAAGAGGTCCTCTTGAGCTTAGAAGTGCTCTAAATTTGGAGGGAGTCAGGCCTGTGAAACGAGGGCTGATATCGATACATATATAGTCAGTGAAAAAATCAACTCATATCATTTTTAATGGTCCTGTTACCAGCATAGCTGAAAAACAAAGTGTTTAAATTCGGTCTTGAAATATAAATATAGTCGGCCATAGATACTTAGATACTGATAAAACTGCTGGAACATTTATATCTCCTTCAATGAGGGGAGGAAAAACAGGAAAAAAAGATAAAGGCCAGAGACTCATTCAAGGAAATCGAGAGGTATGAGATATGGAAAAGTTTTTTAATCCCCGTTCGGTTGCCGTAATCGGTGCCTCAAATTCTCCTTTTAATCTTGGAGCCACGATATGTAATATCCTGAAGCATATTGATTTTAAGGGAAGTGTCTATGCGATTAATAGAAAGGGAGAGTCGATTGGCGATACCCCCGGCTTTTCGAGTGTGCTCGAAGTAGCCGAGAAAATAGACCTTGCCGTTGTAATTATCGCGGCGAAGCATGTGCAAGATACTATAAGGGAATGCGGTGAAAAGGGGATAAAAAATATTATCATTCAGAGTGCAGGGTTTGCCGAAGGCGGGCCGGACGGGGAAGCGCTTCAAAAGGAGCTTGATGAAGCGTCAAGGCACTACGGCATTCGATATATGGGACCGAACTGTCTCGGCGTCTTGAATACACATAGTAAATTTTGCTGTTTTTTCGGCATCGTTCCGGGCATGTATGATGACGTGTTTGAAAAGACGGGAAGCGTGTCCTACATTATACAGAGCGGCGGTGTCGGAGCCCTGGTGATAGATTCACTGCAGGCAGAGGTTTCAAAAATTAACAAGGTGGTAAGCATAGGGAATAAAGCCGACATCGACGAAGCGGATCTTGTCGATTATTTCAAGGATGATAATAGTTCTGTTATCGGTATGTTTCTCGAAAATGTGCAGTGTGGACGCAAACTCTTTGAAAAGGCAAAGGAAGTTGATAAGCCGATTCTTGTCTATAAGGTGGGGAGAACAAGTGAGGGCGCAAAAGCGGCCATGTCGCACACTGCAGGCATGGCGAACAACGATGCCATATTTGACAGTGCATGTAGACAGGCGGGTATGATACGGCTTAATTCGATAAGCGAGCTCTATTCACTGCCAAAGATGTTCACCTCTATGCCACCCTTAAGAGGAAAGCGGATTGCTGTGTTTACCAATTCAGGGGCCTTTGGCGGCATAGCTGCCGATTTTATCATTTCATCGGGTCTCGAAATGGCATCTCTTTCAGATGAAACAGTGAATAAATTGCATAAAACGGGGCAACTCTTCAATGCATCGAACCCGATCGATGTCGGGCCGGGGCTCTCCAAACAGGCCTTTATCGATATATTCGACATCCTTCTTTCCTCCGGAGAGATTGATGGATTGCTCCCGATTCCAAATGTGTGGCAGGATGTTGTTATTGACTCGATCGTCGAGATCGTAAAATTATGCCGGGCTTACAAAAAACCGGCGGCAATTTATATACCGAATGCACCGGAGAGAATCATATCGATTAAAAATGATCGGCAGATTCCCGTATTTGAATCTCCCGAGGAGGCCGTACGGGCCCTTGAAGTCTCACACAGATATCATAACCACCTGTTAAAGAAGGAACTTCTGGCATGGCAGAAATATTACAGGGAGCGTGCGAAAGAGGAGAGGACGCTCTATCGGAATATGAATCAGAGTATGTCGCTGAGGCCGCAGGCGCTGTAGTATCGAAAGAAAACCATGAAGACATTCGAGGCATCTGATCCCCCATCTCTGGTTCCGATGATGTCTCCACGGATGATCTCGTTCAGGGAGTTAGGTTGCTCCTTCTCGGCAGAAGATGCCGGATTCGGTCATCCCGTCCTCAAGAGAGACTGATCTTCAATGCCTCGAGCATATCATTCACAAAGTGAAATACGATATCCTTCTTTACATTATCGGGGACATCGATGAGGTCCTTTTCGTTCCATTTGGGAAGAATTATTTCTTTGACGCCCGCTCGATGAGCGGCAAGGACCTTTTCCTTGATGCCGCCGACGGGGAGTACAAGTCCCCGAAGGGTAATTTCGCCTGTCATGGCAAGATTCTTCTTTATCTTCCTGCTTGTCAAAAGTGACGCGAGGGCCGTCAGCATTGTTATGCCTGCAGAGGGTCCGTCTTTCGGAATGGCTCCCGCCGGCACATGGATGTGAATATCGGTCTCGTTAAAAAAGTCCTTTTGAATTCCAAGCTTTTTTGCGTTTGAACGGATAAAGCTGAGAGCGGCAGAGGCGGATTCTTTCATGACATCTCCGAGCTGCCCCGTCAGGGTGAGACTTGCTCTCCCTCTCATCGCCGTTGCCTCGATAAAGAGAAGCTCTCCTCCTGCCTGGGTCCATGCGAGTCCCATGGCAACACCCGGTTTTGATGTCCTGGCACTCATCTCTGAAATGACCCGAACCGGTCCCAGGTATCTTGGTACATCGTTAATGGTGATTGAAAAGGCATTTATTGTACCCTGGGCGATCCCGCTTGCCACTCCACGGCATATCGTGGCGATTTCCCTCTCAAGGTTTCTGACACCCGCTTCCCTGGTGTATCCGGATGCGATCAGCTTGAGTGCACCCTTTGTGAAGGAGATGTGTCTTTTTTTCAATCCATTTGCATCAATCTGTTTCGGTATGAGATACCGTTTTGCAATCATTATCTTTTCTTCCAAGGTGTAGCCCGGAAGCTCAATGACCTCCATTCTGTCACGAAGCGCGGGAGGAGTGGTGTCAAGAATATTTGCAGTGGTTATAAACATGACATGAGAGAGGTCAAAGGGTACGTCGAGATAATGATCCATGAAAGAAAAATTCTGTTCGGGATCGAGCACCTCGAGGAGTGCCGAAGAGGGATCGCCGCGAAAATCACTGCCCACCTTGTCAATTTCATCGAGCATAAAAACGGGGTTATTGGATTCTGCTCTCCTGATTCCCTGTAAGATTCGGCCCGGAAGGGCCCCTATATAAGTGCGGCGATGTCCGCGTATCTCCGCTTCGTCATGAACTCCCCCAAGGGACATGCGGATGAATTTTCGTCCAAGTGCCCGCGCTATCGACTGCCCCATGGAGGTTTTCCCCGTGCCCGGAGGGCCGACGAAGCAAAGTATCGGACCCTTGGAATCGGGTTTCAATTTCCTCACGGCGAGATACTCTATCATCCTTTTTTTTGCCTTTTCCAGACCGTAATGGTCTTCATCCAGGACAGCTCGCGCCTTTTTTATATCGAGGTTGTCTTCGGTGCTCATATCCCAAGGGAGCTCCGTTATCCAATCCAGATAGGTCGTTACAACAGTGTATTCCGCAGATGAAGGATGCATTAGAGACAGCCTGTCGAGTTCCCTCTCCGCTTCCTTTCGTGCCTCTTCGGGCAGGTTTCTCTCCTCGATCTTTGCCCGGTATTCCTCTACCTCGACTTTGGATTCGTCTTTCTCGCCGAGTTCATCTTTTATGGCGGCGAGTTGTTGCCTCAGGAAGTACTCGCGCTGATTCTTATCGATATCGCTTTTCACCTGGGACTGTATCTTGTTACCAAGCTCCATAACTTCCACCTGGTGATTGACAAGTCTCGTCACCTCCTTCAATCGTTTCTTTACGTTTTGTAGTTCGAGAACCTTCTGCTTTTCCTCTATGGAGGCATTGATAATGGAGGCGATCATATCGGCCAATACCCCGGGCTCGGCGATAGACTTTGCGACGAGACTGAATTCCTGCGGCAGAAACGGCGAAAGATTTACAATCCTGTCGAAGAGTCCCACCAGGTTCGTCATCAGCGCCTCCGTTTCTATATCCTTTATTCCCTCATCCTCTATTGGTTCCGCCTTGACGCGTATGTAGGGGGTTCCCTCAAGAAAATCGGTAATTTTAAATCTGCCGATGCCCTGAAGGAGAAGCTGGGCCTTGTTATCTTCCGGTTTTGCCATCTTCAGAATCATCGAGCTTGTCCCTATACCGAAAAGATCCTCAGGTTTTGCCTCCAGGGGAACCTTCTCCGATGTCACGATACCCACCAGCCTGTCCTTTGCCATGACTTCATCGATAAGGGAAATCGACTGAGGGCCGTATACTTCTATCGGAAAGGTCATGGCGGGAAAGACGACGGCATTATAGATGGGAATTACAGGAAGGATGTCGGGTATCTTAATATTCCGCAAATCTTCAGGTCTCTGATCTAACATCTCAACCCCCTTTGGTAATAATCACGCTTTTATGCCGATCTGCAGTCTGAACTGAACAGCGAGCGCATTCCCCGTTGCTTGCAGCGGGGTTAGTGAGCGAATAAAAAATAAACATTTTCCTTAACAGTCGGAGATTCCCCGCAACTTATGGCGGGGATCTTCAATTTTTGGGAGTAATGTCAGCTCGTCCGGATCGATATATTTCGGACTCTCTCAACGGATAACTTCGCTAATCTGATGTGAAGAAGCCCCTCGGTTAGTGTTGCCTCCACGCGTTCTCTGTCTATGGGCCAGGGAAGTGAGAGGTTTCTCTCAAAATATCCGTAGGGTATTTCGGCAAGTCTGTACCGTGCGTTCCTGCTTATGGTCTCTTCTCTCCTGATTCCGTAAATCTTGATGGTTTTGCGTCCGAGCTCGATCCGCAGGTTTTCACGATTGACGCCTGCCAGTTCCGACAGAATCAAAAATTCATCGGTCGTCTCATAGACATCAACCTGGGGTTTCCAGACGCGCTGGCGACGCTGGTATGACATTGGGCTGATCATGTTAAACATTTCATCAAGGGTCTCCTGTAAATCGACGTCGATTTTACCAACATCGTCTGCAAATCTGATCTTGATGTAATCCATGTTCGGCTCCTATAACTCGATACTTCTCATTGATAGGTACTTATTTCTCAAGTTGGAATTATAGAAAAATAAGCCTCCCCTGTCAATCTTAGTAAATCGGCAGACCTGATGTACTTTTTCCCGAAGTTGAAAGATTTGTCAGGCAAGGGGGAAATGTTTTCCCCCTTGCTTCATTGACGTGACGCCGTCGGGCAGACAGCTTTAGTCTTTACAGGTGACGTAACAGACCCCTGAAGGGGTTTCTACGGCGAAGGGAAAGAATTTTCTTCTGAGTTTGAGGGCAACATTGACCAAACCAATTAAAACCGGGACCTCTACCAGAGGCCCGATTACTGCGGCAAAGGCCACCCCCGAATCGATACCGAACACCGCCACGGCCACGGCGATAGCCAGCTCGAAATTGTTGGACGCCGCCGTAAAACTGAGAGTCGTCGATTGTTCGTACGTGGCGCCGACTTTCATTGACAGAAAAAATGACACAAAGAACATGACAACAAAATAGACACAAAGCGGAATTGCCACCCGAATGACATCAAATGGTAGCTGGACGATATATTCACCCTTCAGTGAAAACATCACCAGGATAGTAAACAGAAGTGCAACCAAAGTAATCGGGCTGATCCTGGGAATAAACTTTTTTTCATACCATTCTTTACTCTTTATCCTGATACCAATCACTCGGGAGATGATGCCGGCAATAAAGGGGATGCCCAGGTAGATAAACACGCTCTCGGCAATCTGACCGATGGAAATATCCACCACGGCTCCTGTAAGGCCCAGCCACTGGGGCACCACAGTAATGAAAATATAGGCATAAAAGGAGAAAAACAGGACCTGGAAGATGGAGTTGAACGCCACCAACCCCGCACAGTATTCCCTGTCGCCGCCGGCCAGGTCGTTCCAGACGATCACCATGGCGATGCAGCGTGCCAGCCCGATCAGAATCAGGCCCACCATGTATTCATGATGACCCGAGAGAAAGGTAATCGCCAGAA
>JAFGBH010000002.1 GCA_016933215.1 Deltaproteobacteria bacterium
ATCCCTGCCGGGTCCCCTGTCCTGGAAGGTCAGTGCGTTTACACCGACAATCTCCCTGCAGGTCCTTACGCAGAGCCCGCAGAGAATGCAGTCATGACCCTCTGCCTTTTCATCTTTCGAAACGGCAACGCCAGCCTTTTCTGCCACATCGCGAACTGCCTTCGTTGTGGGATACTTATAATAGAGAAGTTCCGCCGCAAGCTTTCTGCCTTCGGACACATTCTTTGAATCGGTAACTATTTCCATGCCCTCTTCGACGGGTGTATTGCACGAGGACGCAAGCTGCCATCTTCCGTTTGTTTTTACCTCGACAGTACAGAGCCGACAGGCACCAAAAGGACTGAGATCACTGTGATGGCAAAGCGTGGGAATGGCTATCTTGAGTTTTTGCGCATTCTCCAGAATCGTTGAACCTTCCTCAGCCTTGACCTTTCGATCGTTTATCTTTATCGTCACCATTATCTATTATCCCCTTATTCTTGCTATTTCTCTTTCGCTTATTCCCACACAACAACTCGGTAACATCGTAAACAGCGCCCAGCCTCTTCCATAGCCAGGGCTGGTCCGAGACCGCCCTCGACCTCGTCAAAGCCTTCGAGTCGCTTTGTAACGGCCATACATTCAACCTCTTTTGCCGGCTCATTCACGACAAAACCCCTGCCCCGCTGCTTTTTCAGATCAACGTCTGCGAAGGATATCTCCTCTGTGATATCTTGCCCTGTAATGAAGGCGTCAATGCTGCGGGCAACACGGTTCCCCATGTCAAGCGCCTCTATGAGCGTCGCGGGACCGGTGACACAATCTCCACCGGCGAATACGCCGGCTACATTCGTCATGAAGGTTGCGGGATCGATCTTTATGGTACCCCACGTCGTCACATCGATTTTTTCCTTCCCCTTCGAGAGAGGAAGCGCCGGCTGCTGGCCGATGGCGGCAACGACCACATTGGTTTTCAGTGTGTATTCGGAGCCTTTGACAGGAATCGGCCGCCGTCGCCCGCTTTCATCGGGTTTTCCGAGCTTCATCTTGACACACTCGACACCGGTCACCTTCCTGTCTTTTTCCAGTATCTTCACGGGAACCGCAAGGTAGGTAATTGTGATGCCTTCCTCAAGGGCTCCCTCTATTTCCTCGTTACTCGCGGGCATTTCGACCCGTGACCTGCGGTATAGAATATTGACGTCTTTAAATCCCAGACGGGCACAGCTTCGCGCGCAATCGAGGGCAACATTACCACCGCCCACAATAACGATCTTTTTTCTCGGCTCGATTTTCTTTCCGAGATTCAGATCCCTCAAGAGATCGACCCCGTCAACATACCCCTCATAGCCTTCATCCTCACCCTCGATTCCCATCATGTTTCCCCTGTGGGCGCCGACAGCAACGAATACCGCTGCGTATCCCTCTTTCTTGAGTTCTTTGAAACTGAGTGAATCGACCTTCGCATTCAGCTTTATTTCCACACCGGTGCGCCTGACAAGGTTAATCTCATGGTCAAGGATATCTGCGGGGAGACGATAGTCGGGAATTCCGACAGATGCCATCCCTCCCGCATGTGGTAATGACTCAAATAGTGTCACGCCGTATCCCATCGTTCGGAGATTATATGCCGCGGCAAGACCGGCAGGACCGGCACCGATAATAGCAATTTTCTCGTCTCTTTCTGAAGCCGGAGACTTCAGTGCGCTCCCTCCCTCGGCGAGATCCGCATCAGAAACGGCCCTCTTCAGAAGGCGGATCGCGAGAGGTTCGTCGATATCCTTTCGTACACAGGCATCCTCACAGGGATGGGTGCAGACACGTCCGATAACGCCGGGCAGAACACACTTCTCTCTGATAAGATCGAGTGAGTCCAACGGCTTGTTATTCCTAATAAGTTCGATATAACCGGGGATATCGAGACCGGCGGGGCAGGCATCCATACAGGGTGCGGTCACTGCCTTCGCATAGTCCTTCTTCTGGATCTTCTTTTCTCCCTTTACAAGGGCGAGAAAGTCGGCCCTGTAATACTTGAGTGCATCAAGAACGGGAAAGAGGGCGGACTGGCCAAAACTGCACTTGCTGTTCGCCGATACCTGCTTGACAATGGATTGCATCTCCTTAAGATCTGCCGCATTCCCCTTCCCATCCGCTATGTTTTTAAGGATATCGAGAAGTCTGTCGATTCCGATCATGCATACGGAACACTCGCCGCATGAAATCTTGCGAGCCTCCCTCAGATAACCGAGAGTGAGGGAAAGGACATCCGCTTTTCCATCCTTAACGACCAGGCCGTTCCAGCCCATCATTGCGGAGATCTTCTCTCCTTTTGGAAATGCCGGGATTTTGATATCCGTCGCTTTTGACGCTTTACCCTTTCTATTGTCAATAACCTTACCGTTCCAACTGCTAAATGCAATGTTATTCATTCTCAAACCACCTTATCCTTTTTATATATGGGAGGATAACTATCGCCAATTTATTTATTTCAACTCCGACCAGGCATGAAGGTTATTAACCTTATCCTGAAGTTTGTTATATTCCTGATAAACCTTTTCCTGGATTCTTTCGATATCTTCGGGAGTCAGGTGACGGAATCGTCCCTGAGCCTTGAGATAATCTCCGACGGGTCTCAGCTTTTCCGGTTTAATTGTCATTCGATATTTCCCATTCTCCACCTCATAGAGAGGGAATATCCCTGTCTCGGAAGCCAGCCGTCCCATCTTGATACAGGCCTCTGAAGGAATCCTCCACCCCGTAGGACACACTGCAAGACAGTGGATAAACGTCGGTCCCTTAACCTCTCTGGCCTTCTTCACCTTGTTCATGAAATCAAGGGGATAACTGTGACAGGCCGTAGCAGCATACTGTACTCCGTGGGCTGCAATGATTTCTGTGATATTTTTCTTCCATTCGCCCTTGCCCGAGCTGGCCCTGCCGGCGGGGTTGGTTGTTGTGGAAGCTCCGAAGGGTGTGGCACCGGAACGCTGTATGCCCGTATTCATATATGCCTCGTTGTCAAAGCAGGCATAGAGCATATCATGCCCCCTCTCCATGGCACCGGAGAGAGCCTGAAGGCCGATGTCAAAGGTGCCTCCACCCCCGCCGATACAGACCGTTTTTACATCCCGATCCGCTATCTTTCCCTTCCTCCGAAGTACCTTAAGGCCGGCCTCAACCCCTGCACCAACTGATGCGGCATTTGGAAACGCAACGTGGATCCAGGGAAGGTTCCATGCCGTTGTGGGATAGAAACTCGATACTACCTCCATACATCCCGTTGCATTTACGATGACCGTATCACTGCCAAGAGCCTTGCACATCATGCGGATGGCAAGAGCCTCTCCGCACCCCTGACAGGCTCGATGTCCGGCACTGAAGTATTCTTCTTTATCCACTAACCGTGGGGCGTATAGATCAAAGTTTTCTACGATATTCATGATCCCCTCACTCCAAATATTTCATATTCCTCTTTGGGTGTTTCTTTAATCGCCTTGGCCGCCTTTTCAATTATTGTGACAAAATCGCTAACGGGAACGTCACGACCTCCCAGGCCTATAATTTCATTGATAATCACAGGCCGCTTCGCTTCGTTATAGAGTGCCGACCTCACCTCCGAAAAAACTGGACCACCGGGACCGCCAAAAGAAACTGACCTGTCGAGGACAACGACCACCTTTGCATCTTTTACCGCCCTTCTCAACTCCTCAAAGGGAAATGGTCTCCATAGCCGTAACTTTAACACTCCTGCCGACACCTTTTTCTTACGCATCTCATCAACGGCGACTTCAGCCGTCTCTACCATGGAACCAACCGCAAGCAGCAATATCTCTGCTCCTTTTGCCTTGTACGTTTCTATGGGCTTATAACTACGGCCAAATTTCTGTTCCCACTCTTTCCATATCTCTACTATGACCTTTTTGGAATTTTTGAGAACCTCATCTTTGACCTTCATTACCTCGTTAAATATCTCGGGAAGGGCCAATGTACCCATGGAAACGATGTTATCGGGATGAACCGCCGCATAAGGTTTATATGGAGGCAGAAATTCATCGACTTCCTTCTGATCGGGAAAGTCCATCGGTTCCACAACGTGGGTAAGCTGAAATCCATCCATATTAAGATTGACGGGGAGCATAACGTCTCTATGCTCAGCAATCTTGAAGGATTGAATTGCCATATCTATTACTTCTTGACCGTTCGCTGCAAACATTGAAATCCAGCCGACATCCCGTTGCGACATTATATCACTGAGATCGTTCCATATGTTGATAGGACCGGATAATGCACGGTTACCGATGATCATCACAACAGGCAACCGCATCGCTGATACGATCGGAACAATCTCGGCCATATACAGAAGCCCCTGAGAACTTGTTGCCGTAAAGGCCCTTGCCCCTGCACCTGACGCACCGCAGCAGGCACTCAGAGCGGAGTGCTCAGACTCAACACAGATAAAATCGGCATCAAGTCTCCCTTCAGCAACAATGTCCGATAAATGCTCCGGCACATGGGTGTTCGGTGTAATAGGATAGGCAGCCACCACATCAGGCCTGCATAACGCAACTGCTTCCGCAGCGGCCAGTGCTATTTCCATACCAACTCGTTTCGACATAACCCCTACCCCTCCTCAACCATTGTTATGGCACGAGGCCAGCATTCATGGGCACAGATTCCGCAACCTTTGCAGTAATCAAGATCCGCAACAAAGTATCCATCCGAATCCTGGGATATGCATCCTTCAGGACAGAACACATAACAGACACCGCACTTTATACACCTGCTGTTATCATATACAGGCCTTTGAGCCCTCCAGCTTCCTGTATGATAAGACCTCGCATTCCCGGGCTCTAAAACCATACATCCGGGATTTATCTCCTGCCATGCCTCAGGCCATTTCTTCTCTTTTTTCATAGGATAGTAACCTCACATCCTTTTTGGGTTAGGTTGCTTTCGCTACCTTTGACTCGTCGTAGGCCCTCTTGAGGGCATTGATATTTCTCTGCGCCAATCTTCCGAATCTCTCTTTCAGAGGCCCTTCCGACGATTCAATCTTTACCAGTTTAGTTGCCCTTATAACCGCACCAAGCATGGTCGTGTTCGTAATGGGAACGCCCAGCTCTTCCCGCGCTATTTTTGACGCATCAACCGCTGTTACCGCACCTCGGAAATTCATTTCTTTCTTTATTTCCTCCGGTGACTTCGAAGTATTGACAATCAATACGCCGCCCGGCTTCAGCCCTTCAGCAACATTCACCAGACCAACAAGGCTCGCGTCAAGGACAACCACGACGTCTGGTTCATAGACGCCCGACCTTATTTTTATCCGATGATTATCAACCCGATTGAATGCTACAACTGGTGCTCCTCGTCTCTCGGGACCAAAGCTCGGAAATCCCTGAGCATATTTCCCCTCCTCTATAGCGGCCAGCGCAAGCATCTCTACCGATGTTACCGCTCCCTGACCGCCTCTTCCATGCCACCGTATCTCTATCATAAGGAATATCTCCCTTGCGTTGATTCGAACCAAGTTTATTAGATAATAAAACCTTTTCTGTCAACCTCTCTTTTGAAGAAAAATTGATATTTTCTATAAAACCTTCTGAGATTGTGCAATATTCATTTTTTAACACCCTCTGTTATTGCATGAACGGACGGGAATATCTCATCGATGACATACAGAGAATCACGATTTTTGCATCGTACTTGATTTCGATATTTATGACAAATCGAAACAGACCGCTCTGTACTCCACCGTCAACGGCACAATCTATAAAAGAACCGGCGAATCACTCCGGCCGCTTCCCCTCCATGGCCAGTTGAATAAGCTCTACGGTATGGATTGTCTTGACATTATCTTTGGCCAGATGGGCACCGATAGTAATATTACACCCGGGACAACCCGTAGCCACGAACCCGGCGCCCGTCTTAAGCACATTTTTCACCTTGCGATCGGTGATAAGCGCGGACATCTCGCCATACTCTATCTGATATTCCCCGCCACCGCCACAACACCTGTTCGCCTCCGCCATCTCCACAAACTCAATATTGGGAAGAAGTTTCAACAGGCGGCGCGGCTGCACACCAACACCCTGTCCCTTCACAAGATGACACGGATCATGATAGGTGACTCTGACCTTCTCATATTCGGCAGGTGGAAAATCGGGTAGCCAGTCTGAATGCGCATCGATAAATTCCGAGACATCCATCGTTATACTGGCGAGATGCTCGGCAGCTCTAATCAGGTCGTTATCCACCGCTTCTCCCAGGTCATGAAGTTCTTTCAAGATATGCACGTATTCATTGCGGAGAGCGGAACCACAGGTGGCGCAGTCAACAATAACCGCATCCACACCTTTCCTGGAAAACATGCCGACGACCTCTTTTATACAGTTAACAGCCGTTTTGCGGTCACCTGAGAGAAAAATCGGCAGGCCGCAACAGGACTGTTTTTTCGGGATCTCAACCTGCACCCCCATACGGGTCAGAACCGATACAACCGCCGTGCCGACATCTCCAAAGACATAGTTGGTGGCACAGCCGTGAAAATAAAGGACACGGGCATTAATGTTGCCCTCCGGCCTGACTATCTCCGGGAATCGGTCGTTGAAGGGTTTCGGATTCATTGGTGGAATTCCGTCTACGGGAAGATTCCCAACCTTCATTCTGCTCTCTATCCATGGTCCGCCGAATATCTTCCTCACCCATTTCCCGAACCATGCCGAGGTGGACATCAGCCATCCGTTGGCGAGCACCTGGAAGAATAATTTCTTCGTAAAACCCAGTCCGAAGCGTTCTGCGGCGCGCCAGCGCAGACTGGAAAAGAGTGCATCCTGACGCACACCGCTCGGACAGGCATCCACACAGGATCCGCAAAGAAGGCATGACGAAAAGAGGATGTCACTCATATGTTCCGTGATTTCGATATCCTCTTCTATGATGTGTTTTGCCAGCTGAACCTTGCCACGCGGACTGTGAGACTCCACAAGCATTTCCCTGTACACGGGGCAGGCATCAAGACAGAGACCACATTTTGCGCAATGATAGACATGCTCACTGGTATCATCACTTAATAAAGGCCTATTGTTATTCATCACATTCACAACTCTCATATTTATCTGACCTAAACAGGCCCGATTATTCGATAAATTTCCCGGGATTCAATATCCCTTTAGGATCCAGTACGGACTTGACCTCTACCATAAGTCTCCTGGCATCCTCGTTCATTATCAGCGGCAGAAAGGGCTTCTTCGATATACCGATACCATGTTCGCCTGAAAGGGTCCCTCCAAGATCCACGGCAAGTTGAAACATCTCGGAAATGGCCTTCTCTACCCGTTCCCACTCGTCCTTGTCACGCTTGTCGGTTACGATCATCGGATGGGTATTACCATCACCGGCATGGGCCATAACACCTATCGTGAGATTGTATTTTTTCCCGATTGCAACGGTCCCCTTGATCATTGTCGGCAGATTGCTGACCGGGACCGTACAGTCCTCCAGTATACAAGTGGGCCTCTTTCTGGACATGACGCCAAATGCGCTCCGGCGGCCGAGCCACAATTTATCCTCTTCTTCAACCGATTCGGCGACCTGAATGCCGGAAGACCCCTCCTCCCTGCAGATCTTCATGATCGTCTCCACCTGCTCTCTACAGGTTGCCTCCTCACCATCAACCATGATCAGCAGCGTTCCCTCCACATCTCTGGGCAATCCGATATGGGCCGAATCTTCGATC
>JAFGBH010000003.1 GCA_016933215.1 Deltaproteobacteria bacterium
AAAATAAAATTTTCCTTAACAGTCGGAGATTCCTCGCAACTTGTTGCGGGGAGCTTCAATCAAATTTGACATAATCAAAGATTACCCTATCAGTATGACGATAATTCTTCTCGGCCCGTGCATTCCTCTGAAAGGCGTGGCCTGAATATCGGCCGTCATGCTCGGTCCGGTTATAAAGGTAAACTGACTGGGAAGGGTGTCACCATTTTCAAAAATTTTATTGATCGCGCTCTCATAGACGGGCACGAACCTTTCGACGGGGACAAGGGCAATATGAAGAATGGGTGCAAGTGAGATTAAACGGGCCTGATCTGCGTCGTGAATAAGCCCGAGGGTACCCGATTCTGCCACGGCAAAATCCGCGCCCGTAATCCCTGCCTCGACCCTGGCAAAGACTTCATCCTTGAATTCGTTCCTGTCTTTGAAATCTCGTGCCCTACTGACGTGAACTCCGTTTTGTTCTCCCCAGGAAGGCAGATCGAGTGGTGCAATAACATCATCCGTCGATACCACAACCCTCTTCAGGCCTTCCGCCTCGGCAATCTCTTTTAGCTTATCAAGGGCCTCATGATTGTCTTTGACCCGATGGACAATGCCCGTTTGCAAAAACAGTGTTTCCGTAAATTTCGCTATCATCTGTTCCCTGTCGAGAGCAACCTCATTGAGGGGGGACATTTCGGGCCGCACAGACACTTCCCTTTTGGGCGCCGCCCTGAGTTTGCCGAGTATTTCCTCTCTCGCATTCCGCACCATTTCTTTCTCCTCCCGTTGATTAGGATGACCTCTTCTCTCGTATGTTCTTCCAGCGCTCGTGAAAGGTCTTTGACGGAATCGCAGGAAGATTCCGTGTTCTGAACCAGCCCTCAAAGGGCCCCGACATATGGGTAACCACGCCATTTTCGGCATTTCGATTATAGAGGGGACGTAGCAGCCTTATACCCATATTCCAGAACCATGGGAGTGTGGATGCAAGGGTAAACAGCTTGAAAATAGAAACTTCCTTCCAGTCACGCTTTTTCCCTTTCAATTCGCCATCACCCTTCACGTCCTTTGAGCGGTAGTAGAGAAACATGCTCGGATGGTCAATGCCTGAGGGACACACCTCTTTGCACGCACCGCATAACGTACAGGCACGGTAAAGGTCCTGCGTCCTCTCCAGACCAAGCAGGAGCGGATTTAGCACCTGCCCCATCGGACCGGAATAAGCCCAGCCATAAGGATATCCGCCTATCGTCGCGTAAACGGGGCAGTGATTCAAACATGCCCCGCAACGTATGCATCTGAGAGCCTCCCGGGCCTTTACATCGCCGTAGAGATCTGAGCGCCCATTATCAACGATGACAATATAGAGTTCTTCCGGTCCGTCAATCTCATCGTCTTTTTTCGGACCCGTATCGATCGATACATATGAGGAAATCGACTGCCCGGTACAGTTCCTGCATAGGAGCCTGAGCACATGCATGGCATCTTCCATGTTTGGAACGACTTTTTCTATGCTCATAACGGATACCTGAATCCTGGGCGATGATTTGGTCAGGCGTATATTCCCCTCATTTTCAACATTTATAATTGAGCCCGTCTCGGCCACGGCCATATTGACGCCCGTAATCCCCATCTCGAGATGATGAAACTTATCTCTCAGATAGAGACGCGCAGCATAGCCGAGCTCAACGGGGTCTGTGGTGGGTTCCTCCATGCCCGCCTTTTCCATAAAGAGATCGCATACCTCCTGAACTGAAACATTTACGGCCGGACCCACAATGTGAAAGGGGGGACGATGAAGCTGCTGAGCAATAAACTCACCGAGGTCCGTTTCAAATGCCTCGATGCCGTTCCTGATAAGTACATCGTTGGTTCCCAACTCCTCGCTCACCATGGACTTGCCCTTCGTGACGTATTTGATCCCTCGCTCCAGTGCAAGATTGAGAATAAAATCGTTTGCCTCTTTCGCATCCCGTGCCCAGATCACCGTGGCGCCCCGTGCAGTTGCATTTGCCTCGAATTCCTCAAGAAGCTCCGGCAATCTCGCAACCACCTCGGCCCGGATAGCCCTCGAATATTCATTGGCCGCATCGGGATCAGGAAAGGTTGCCATTCCTGCCTTTCTCATAGCCGCAATAACAGGGGGTAGCAATTGCAGGAATGCTCGTGAGGTAAGGTCCGCCATTTCCCTTCTGGCTACTTCGACAAACTGTTCCGTTTGTATATTCATGACCGCACCTCCCTTCCCGTATCTGCAAGAAGCGTTGCGATATGAAGCGCTCTTTTTCCCGGATGATTGCGGCTCAGGTAACCATTGATATTGAGAAGGCACCCCGGCTCGCAGAGAACGAGCAGATCGGCACCGCTCGCTATAAAGTTCTGTACCTTGTCGTTCACCATCGCCTCCGAAATATCGGGGTAGTCCTTCGCAAATTCACCCCCGAAACCGCAACATTTGTCCGCATTGTTGAGAGGAATAAATTCCGCTCCATTTACGGCATTTATCAGTTTCTTCGGTTGTTCGGAGATCCCCAGGCCTCTCAGAATATGGCATGATTCGTGGTAGGTAATCGTGCCCTCAAATGAGGCACCTACGTCCTCGACTCCCAGAACATCGACAATATACTGGGAGAGCTCGAAGAGCCGGGATGACAGCTCCTCAGCCCGCCTCAGCCACACCGGCTCGTCCGAGAGAAGCTCCGGATACCTGTATTTCGCCGTATGAAGGCAGGAACCCGATGGACTGACCACAGCATCATCGTCTCCGAAGACCTCGATAAAATGTTTTGCCGATTTTCTTGCCTCGTCAACGTAGCCTGCGTTCAGTGCAGGCTGGCCGCAGCATGTCTGCTCTTCATGGTAAATGGGCGATACCCCGACACGTTCCAGCAAGCAGAATGTCTGCTCTCCTATCTCGGGAAGCATAATATCAACCGTACAGGGGATGAACATGGAAACCTTTTTCATAAGGGTCCTCCTTACGTATTCGACTATCCATTGAAGAAATAAAATGCGGTATTACGCGATGGGGTGGTGAATAATGTTCTGATGTCAACAAAACCATAGCTCAGCTTTGACCTTAACCTGAGTGACTGAAGAGTCTTCGCGTTTGAGCGAAGATGTGCCGGTTATTGCCTAATTCATTGATGGAGAAGTGTACCAGAGCAGATTGCATAATTCAAGCCGCCATGTCTTTCGAAGTAGCACTTTTCACCGTGAGAATTTTAAATGTTGTATAGTGTGAAGGGTATTATTTGCCGGCTAAAATTATAATAAAAGGGGAGGAATCCGGGCAGTCATAATGGGTTACCCCTTATTCTCTCCCCTTCTACAGTAAAGATTCTTATAGTCCGAGATATCTGCTTATAATGAGAAGCATGATCTCTGATGTTCCCGCATATATTGTCTGTACCTTGGCATCTCTGAAGAGTCGTGCAATAGGATATTCCTCCATGTATCCGTAACCCCCATGAAACTGAACGCACTTTCCTGCCACATCGTTCAGCATTTCGGCAATCCAATACTTCGCCATTGAAGCCTTTTTAACGAGTTCCTTGCCCGCCATGTGATCTATGATGAGGCTTTCCATAAATGTTCGCCCCAGTTCAACATCGGTTGCCATCTTGGCGAGCTCAAAAGAGATGTACTGGAAACGGCTGATAGGACGACCGAAGGCCTCGCGGCTCTTTGTATATTCAATGGTCAAACGCAGGGCCTCTTCAGCAAAGATCTGGCTCATCATTGCAGAGACAAGTCGTTCCTGCTGGAGCTTTTCCATGAGATAGTAAAATCCTTTCCCTTCCTGACCAAGGAGATTCTCTTCCGGAATGACACAATCGACAAAGGACATCTCCGCTGTATCCTGAGAATGGAGCCCAATTTTTTCAAGATTCCGACCCCTTTCGAACCCTGGTGTATCTCCTTCAACAACAAAGAGCGACATTCCCGCATAGGGTGAGTCTGCCTCGGAATCGGTCTTGGCGGCAACGATCACGAGATTCCCATTGATACCGTTCGATATAAAGGTTTTCTGCCCGTTGATCACATAGTTCTTGCCATCTTTGACTGCAGTGGTACGAATAGCAGCCAGGTCTGACCCGGTTCCAGGCTCGGTCATGGCAACGGCCGTTATGTATTCACCTGTGACACAACCGGGAAGCCAGCGTTTCTTCTGTTCCTCGTTTCCATAAGCATAAATATAAGGAACGATGATATCCGAGTGAAGGGGAAAGACAAATCCCGCGCAGTGGGTGCTGGCAGCTTCCTCAATGCCGATGAGAGAATAAAGAAAGTCCGCTTCCACTCCACCGTATTCCTCGGGCAGCCATGGGCAGAGAAAACCCTGTGCTCCGAATTTCTCCCAGAGCTCACGCGGAACGATTCCCGCTTTCTCCCATTCTTCGACATAGGGTGTTACCTCTTTGTCAAAAAACCGCCGAATCGATTCCCTGAATATCGAGTGTTCCTGAGTATAATGATTTTCCAGTAGTGACATGAAGTTCCTCCTTTTGGTTTTTTGTGTCCCAGATTATATCCCCCAAGAAAGCAATGAATGGTTACGGGAACTACTGATACGATAAAAGAAACAATCATTCAAGCATGAATTTGACGGCCTCCATGGAAAAAAGTTTGAACTGGATAGCGAGCGCATAAATAAATTTTCACATAACAATCGGAGGTTGCCTGAAGCTTGTCGGAGAAAAGGCGGAGATCCTGCTTATACGGGACTCCGGAGATCTTCTATAGTAAAAAATGCGGCTTATTGGGTTGTGTACATCAGGTAAGGGACAAAAGATAGGTCCTGAGATTTGTCTTCCTGTTCTTTAAACCCAGCTTCATTCTGATGTTGTTTCGGTGAAATTCTATGCCCCTTTCGGAGATATTCAGCAATTCCGATATTTCTTTGGTCGGTTTTCCTTCTCTCACGAGGTTGGCAACCTGTATCTCGGTGGGAGTAAAATCCATGTACTTTGATGAGAGCTTCTGAAGGAAGGGAGAAATTATGTCGTTCAGATTTGATTCGAGTATGTTTACATAGGCACTCTGTTTGTCATCCAATCCGGAACTCCTTAGTTTCTCTATGCCTGGCATGACAAGTTCTTTTATGTTCGAAAGAACCTTATTTTCAAGCTCTGTTTTGTCCTTTTCCCCCTGTCTCAGCAAGACCTTCAATGCCGTGTTCGCCTCCTCAAGATTAAGGGAATTGAGTTCGAGCTCTTTCTCCTTGCGCAATAGAGCCTTTTCCGCCTCTTTGCGTTCATCAATCTCTTTCTTCAAGTTTATATTAGCCTTTGTAAGTTCCTGCGTGCGCTCCTGAACTTTGATCTCCAGTTCTTCGTGTGATCTCTGTAGCTTATCCTCCGCTTCCTTTCGTTTTGTAATGTCAACAAAGGAACACATCATGCAAATCGGTTCGCCCTTTTCATTCGAAACCATACTTGCCGAGAGTTGAACCGTGACGGGTATGCCATCTTTTCTGATTCCCCTTATTTCGCCGATCCAGTTTCCTTCCTTCATCAAAACGTCTATAATATCATGGCCTTCCTCTTCAGACTCGGCAAAGGTTACAGCCGATTTTCCCAGTATCTCAGATACATCTTCACCGCCCCACAGCTCTATGAAAGCCTCATTGACATAGGTGATATTTCCCTCTAGATCTCCAATGGCAATACCATTGATAGATGATCGTATCGCGCTGTCTTTGATGCGAAGTTCCTCTTCCATTTTCTTTCGCTCCGTGATATCCACGAAGGAATCCATCATGCAGATCGGCTCACCCTTCTCATTTCTCACCAGGCTCGCCGTGATGAGAACCGTGATCGGTGAACCGTCCTTT
>JAFGBH010000004.1 GCA_016933215.1 Deltaproteobacteria bacterium
ATCTCCGACTGTTAAGGAAAATTTTATTTTTTATTCGCTCGCTAACCCCGCTGCAAGCAACGGGGAATGCGCTCGCTGTTCAGTTCAAACAATTCGTATTTCTGAGGTAATTTTCTCCTCTGCTTATCGTAATCGAAATAGTTCTTGACTATCCCTTTGTTCAGCATGTCTCCCGTGCTGATGACACATAAGTAAGACCTATTGGGGCTATATCAAATGGCAGTTTCTCAGGGAACAGAAGCGTTTGCCGAACAGACAGAGGAACATTTATACATTGCCTGAGAATGATTCCCTGGGGCACAACATATTTCTGAACAAAGAGTGCTCACCATTGATGAGATCGCAGGGTTAAATATATCCTAGCAGTTTGAACTCCCTTCACTTTTTCCTCCCTCTGTAACCTGCTATTTCCCCCTTTGCATACCGTTTCGCCAGTTCTTTATAAATATCCGTTGCCATGGTGATTGCCGCAATATCTTCATCTCTCAGTTTTCGGATGAGTTTGGCCGGTGACCCCATAACAAGCGATCTCGGCGGAAACTTTCTATCGTAAGGCACGAAGGTATTGGCACCAACGATACTGTAATCCCCTATCTCGGCATTCGTCATCACCGTGGAGTTCATTCCGATCATGACATTATTCCCGATCCTGCATCCGCGGATGACTGCACCATGACCGATCGTGACATTCTCACCGATTTCGACATGTATCATCATATCGCTGTGAATAACGGCATTGTCCTGTATGTTCGTTTTGTTACCTATGGAGATCTTTCCCTCGTCACCGCGCAGAACGGCATTGAACCAGACGCTTGCGCCTTCCCCGATCTCAACGTCCCCGTAGATGCACGCACCTTCTGCCACAAAAACAGTCACATCCACCCGAGGTTCAGGTTTATCAGACACTACCCCCCCTTTTTTTTATAATTGAACCTTTATCAGAAGTTTTTATATCCCCTCGCCTTTCTGAGATTCTTCCAGAATGGCTTGTAAAGAAAGCTCTTCCCGTCAAGCTGGCAAAGTTGTTCGAACATGGGTCTTGTAGCAGTAAAGGCAAGGATATCCTGCGGCAGATATTGACGCATGGCGATATCCGTGGTGCCGATAATTGCCTGGGGAATGTCAAAATCATCAAAGAGCGGAACAAGCTCCATACATCCTGAGCCGAAGGGCGCCAGAACGGGCGCCGGATCATCGGGGGCACGATCGTACTGGGCGCCAATCATAAGGGCGCTTAACTGGTCGGGATTTACAAAGAAGGTGATGCTCTTGAGATATTTATACTGGTCCTCACGAAGGGGACCCATCAGGATATTGGGATTTTCCGGGCTGTAAGGAGCCCTGTGGTCAATCCACTTCCCCATGAGTTCGCGTGAGGACTTTAAACCTTCCCCATCCACAAGAAATTTCAGAAAATCTTCCCGGGAACGGGTTTCAATACCGAAGATCCAGTGGCCGCAGCCACCGCAGCCGTAATTATCCTTCGTTACGTGAAGCGTTTCTCCCCTCAGCCAGTTCTCATAAAAAGCAAAAACACAGATGTGTTTTTGTGGATCAGGTCTGACAAGCGGTGCAAAGGGTTTTGTCTCCGGCGCGTCGTAGAACCCGACAAGCGGAATGGTGAGATCTATCCTTGTAAGCAGATTTGAAGGGTCTGGTTGCATAATAATTTTACCTCTCTTATCGTGTACATTAATTCTACCTTCGTAAAACAGTACAAATCAAATTAAAAGAATCAACTGTCTCTGTTGTTTGATACGTGCCTATTAATCCTGTCATCAGGATTTCCACTTCCGCGGTAATCATCGGGAGGACAGAAGCCAGGTTCTAACATTCAAGGCATCACTTCGCGATTACATTTTCCGGAAGTCTTCTGGTGAGAATGTCAACGGCCTCTCCCACCATTTCTTCGAGAACCTCTCCCGCCGGTTTTATTTCCTTTATAAGTCCCGATATCTGACCTGCGAGGCCTCCCACATATTCTCTTTCCTCGGCCTCGATAAAACTCGCGATCAACGCCGAAGAGATCAAGACCTGGGCGGGAAAGGGGAGCGGATCGAGGCCCGAACCGGCCCACAAGTCGTGATATTTATTATAATTTGCCCTCAGTGTCTTACCGGTATAGGCGACACTCACCCTCGTATCCTCATCAGTTGACTCAAGAATTTTTTCCTTGTTAATATCCATGGCCCCACCCTCGGTTGTGGCGAGAAAACGGGTCCCGACCCAGACCCCCACACATCCCATGGCAAGTGCCGCGGCGAGTCCCCTTCCGTCACCGATGCCGCCCGCCGCCAGAATCGGCACGGGTGATGCTGCATCGATTACCACGGGCAAGAGTGCCATCGTTCCTATTCTGCCTGTATGTCCCCCACCCTCATGACCCTGGGCCACGAGCAAATCCACCCCTGATTCTGCCATCCGTCGCGCATTCTTTGAATTACCCGTAATCCCCAGTACCTTCATTCCTGCGGCATGGGCCTCCTCCACCATGAAGCCGGGATTCCCGAGGCCCGCACAAAAGAGCGGAACCTTTTCCTCCAGACAAACGTCAATAGCCTGGCGGGGTTTGAGTGTTGTTGTATTCATCGGTACCATTATTTCCACGTCTGGAAGCCCCATCTCATCTTTGATCTTCCTGATCCAATTCTTATGCGACTCCGGTATGGTCTCCAGAATAGCGCTTAGGGGAATTTCCTTAATATCGCTCATTCCGGCATCGTCCCCCGAGATAATCTGTTTTGGCAGAAGAAGATCGACCCCGAAAGGTCTGTCAGTTTTTGCCTTGATTTCACGAATTGCCTCGCGCAGTTCATCCACCGTAAAGCCGCTTCCCCCCAGAACCCCGAGCCCGCCTGCCTCGGAAACTGCCACCACCAGTTCCACGGGAGACCCCGCCTTTTCACCGAGAAGTGTCGGCCCCATGCCAGCGCACAATACTGGGTATTCAATTCCGAGCATGTCACAGAGTTTCGTCCTCAGTATTCTCCTCTCCATTCTTCCCTCCTTCGATTTTCTTCCGCATTGAAAATATCGTTATTTTGTCTCTCACGACAATCGGCCGCTCGTCCATTCTCTCGCCCAGCAGCTCATTGATACTTCCAATAATGCTTCCGTTAGACCTGGAATCGCCGTAATGCTCGAAATGATACTCGTACAATTCTTCGCTATCTTCAAATACCCAGTTCTTGGTGAATGTTTCACAATGCTCGATATAAAATTGAGAATCATTGATAGCATCGAGGGCTCCTTCGATACCTTCTGTCTCGTCGGTAAAAAGATGGAAAAGTCGCTGAATCTCGCCGTCAAGTGCCGGTTCCAGAAGTATAAGCTGCCCTTCCCTTTTAAGCACCCTGTGGGCCTCGCGAAGGGCCTTCTCACAGTCCCGGTGATGATGAAGAGACATGGTAAACATCACGAGATCGAAGGATTCATTGTCGAATTCCAGGGTTTCCCCCGAGCCGACCCTGAAATCGACACCCTTGATATGCTCTCTCGCTTCGACGATACTTTGCCCGTCAGGATCGATGGCAACAAGGTCCCCGGCTTCTTCTGAAAGAAGTGCTGTCACCCTTCCATCGCCGCACCCCACTTCGAGGACACGTTTGCCCTCCAGAGGTGTGCATCGCCGTATTATCCCGATCTCGACATTTTCTCTATCAAGTTCCATACACCGTCTTATCGCCGCGTCCTTTCTGCAAACTTCCCCTGATTAAAGGAGCGGGATCATCCCTATTTAACTCCGTATCGTGTCCTGGTTTCCTCATCCAGAGAGGAGAAGTAGTCACGTGCCCCTTCGGGAGAAAGTGCCTCCAGTGACCCGTCAGGCTTCTGAACCACCACACCGCTTTCCGTCAACATTTTGTAACGCTTTTTTCTTACCCCTTTTTCCGGGTGACAGATGAGGGAGCAGTTTCCGCAGGTGAGATAGAGCGGCCTCCCCATCATCAGATGATAATGACCGCCTTCCATATCGGGCCATTTTTCATAGGCCTTGATGCTCTCTATGAGAAGGTCTCTGAATTCGCTCTCATCGTCGGGAATGGTGAAACGTCCCGGCGACCAGGTTGACCATTTACCCGAGGGATGCAGTCCCGTAAACCCCCCGCAGACGTATTCGCATCTGAGATAACTTCGGCGCCTCGAATAGGTATATTTCACTCCTCCCATAGTCACGGTTGTCTTCTCTTCAGGAGACATCATCCCCGACGCGCAGGATGCCATACATAATCTGCAACTATCGCAATAATTGTCTTGTGATAAGAGGGGTGGTGTCGGTTTAAGTTCCGCTGTGGTAATAACACCTCCCAGAATAATGGCAGCGCCGTAACCTTTTGTAATAACATTTCCCGAAAGGCCGAAATGGCCAACTCCAGAGGCCACAGCGAGATATCGAAGCGAAATATCGGGCTTCATTTCGAGCATGCCGTACTCCGTATCGGTACGATAGACCTCATTCGCACAGAGGGGCATTGAAGCAATTCCCTTCTGCTCGAGATATTTGGCAAGGTGCAGAGAGATACCGCCCGAGAGGGCATTTGTTTTCAGATTGTCCCGCTCGTGGGAGCGGCGGTTCCTTTTCGAGAGAAAGGGCTCGATACAATCCTGATCCAGGGGGAGCGCGAAACTGATGGCGGACCGGGCCCCAGGCAAAACGTAGGTCAAATCTGTTGACGGGGGACCGCCGGCGAGGGTTTCAATGGTGGCGATTCCGGCATAAACGGCACCTTCCTTCTTCACATAGTCGAGGACAAACCGGCTTAGATCTTCCATTCTGACTCCCTTTCTTAAAGATTGTTTCAGTACATTTTTGCGCCAAAGAATTCCGATATCAACCGGTTAACCTCGTCCGGCTTTTCTTCATGGGCCGAATGTCCGCACTTTTCAAGAATAACCACAGAGGCATCGGGCATTATCTCCTTAAATTTCTGGGCCATGGCGGAATCAAGATAGAGGTCGTCCTCTCCCCATATAACCAGAGCAGGAGCTCCGATATGCGGCATTTCTTCTTCTGTCATTTTCAGGTCCTGATTCCGGATGGAGAGATACTGGGCTCTCCGGTTTTCAACATAGGTTAAGGGCGCCTTGATCTCACCGATCATCTCGTCCGTGACAAGGGTCTTGTCAAAGAAGGCGTCTTCGAGTCCCGTCTTCACATCCTCCGTTGTAAAGAATTTTGAGAATAGTTCCCCGATCACGGGATAGGTGAAAAGCTTGAACGTTAGTCTCAGGGGAACATCCAGACCATTGGAATCAATGAGGACGAGTTTTTTCACCTTCCCGGGATTCCTGTAGGCAAAATGAAGCACCCATGCCCCGCCGGAGGAATGCCCCACGATGTTTGCCTTCTCAATCCCCATCGTATTCATGAATTCCAGAAGAACGTCACTCATCATATCAAAATCGTAGGAAGGGTTCTTCAAGATGGGAGTGGTATAGCCGTTGCCGGGCATATCGAGCGTATAGACGGCAAAGCTCCGTGAAAGTAGAGAGACATTGTTTCTGTAAGAATAGAGCCACGCAGCGGCACCATGCACAAGAATTACCGGGGGTCCATTCCCCGAACGGGTATAATGAATCTTGAACCCCCCTGTGTTTACAAACTGTGAATCAATGTTCTTGAGGTATGGTGAGCTATACTCACGGTCCTCGGCGGGAGTATAAAAATAAGCTGCATAATAAACGGCAGCACCGATCAGACAAATGAGCAGTAAAGGTATAAGAATCAATGGCCCGAGAAATGATCGTCTCTTACTCATCGCTTCCTCCTTTGTTGTCTATTAACAAATAAACGGTCACCCTTTTCTTCATACCCTAAATGAAAGGAAAAAATCACTATTAAAAATAATGTGATGCGAATGAGAAAACAAAATCGCACTGATAATCTCAAGAAACAACAAACCCTGCATCGAATCAGATCATAATCATGATCCGTGGGCAGGGTCTGTTGTCTTTTCCCGTGAAATGTCAGGGACTGACCTCGAATTTCTTTAAAACATACGGTGTCTCTTTACTACCTGCGATGTGTCTCCCCCTTTTCCCTTCTCTTACCACTCAGCAATTCGGCAAGAAGGCCTCTCTCTCAGTTATTTTCCCTGAACATCCTGATTTCCTCTTCGGGCCGCCACGATTCAGCACCCTTGATGATAATCATGTTCTCATAAACGGGAAAGGGATACTTCGGGTCACGACCGAGCATGCCCACGTAGGAAGGGCAGTCGAGCTGATTGTCGATCTCCCGGAAGGTTAAATTACCCCGTGTCGTTTTTATCGTCAATCCCCTCATTACGTCCTTGATTTTTTCGCTGTCGATCGAGCCCGCGGCATCGATTCCCTGTTTCAGCGCATAGAGAGCATCGTATTCGAGAACTGCCCAGTCGCTCGGATATCGATCATACCGGGCTCTGAAATTCTCAACAAAATTACTCATGAGCATCACGTCCATGTGTGCGAAGAAGGGTGCACGACACACACCGATTACACCCCGTGGAAGCTGATATCCCTGCTTCATAAGTTCGGTGACACTGATAAGGGATCCCTGGTAGGGGACTTTGTCAAAGAATCCGAGATATTTTGCCTGATTGAGCCAGTATTCGTTATCCTTTGATGCGAGTGATCCGAACACAAAATCAGGTTCCTCTTTGAGAATTTTCATCGCATAGCGCGTAAACTCCGTTTCTCCGAGGGGAGGCCAGAATGCCTCTTTGAGTTCAAGCGTGGGAGCAACCTGTTTCAATATCTCGACAAAGCTTTTCTGAGTCGAATGACCCCACTCATAATCGGAGGCGAGTGTCACATAATATTTCCACTTTTTATCTTTCGCCATCTTTTCAACGGCGAGCGCCACCGCCTTTGCCTGCATATAGCTGTTCGGGACGACAGAGTAGGTATAGGGGCTGAAATCCTTTTTAGTTATGTTTTCCGAATTACTGATAGCCGCTATGTGAAGAACCTTGTATTCACGGGTTATCGGTTTAATGGATAAAGCACAGTCGCTGGAATAGGTGCCGAGGACACAGCGCACGTTATCGTCCACAATAAGTTCTCTGACCTTGTTTGCCGCCACATCGGCATTTGTCAAGGTGTCCCGCACGAAGAGTTTAATAGGATGCTTACCCAGGAATCCCCCCTGTGCATTAATCTCACCGACGGCAAGCCGTATTGCATCCAATCCATCCGTACTATAGAGGTTACCGGGACCCGACAGCCCCAGAGCAACCCCCAGATTATACGGTTCTTCGGCACATGATTTCTGATCGACTATAAGTGTTATCGCGAAGATGAACGAAACGAAGATAATGAAAAAAGTCTTATTCCTCATGACAAATCTCCTTTCCTGAATGAAATACAGAGAAAAGTCCGCCCTCCTGTTTCTATTAAGAGAATACATTAAGAATAAGAAATTACCACAGTCAAGGGAATACAATGAGAAGCTTTAGGAGTCTGTCTCAGAATCTCTTCGATACACAATCTTAAAAGGCACGGGTAATGACCTCTGGTAAGCTTTTCCCTTATAATTACTACAGTATGTCTTTATGCTACCTTTTAAGCATTTGTTGAAGCTCCCCGTAATCCCCTATAACTCCGACACATTTCAGGGAATCTCCAACTATTTAGTAAAACAGAAATCATTTTCTCTGTTTTTCTGACAGAAAAATAATTTTGTTAATGCACTTATTCTCTTTGCCGAGGTTAAGAAATATTTTCATCTTCTATTCGGCCGCATTCCTCGCCTCATAAAGCGAGGAATGCCCGCTTTTCAGTTCAAAGATCATACTGTATTACATATCATGGCAACGGCACACATAACAACTCGAATCAATCAACAATGAGGATGCCGGGCAACCACATTATCGCATCCGGGAATGCCGCACACACAGCGAGACCAATGAGCATCAGTATGACAAAGGGAACGATTCCCCTGTACACCTTTCTGATATCGATCCTATCGGGATCAACGCCTTTAATATAGAAGAGGGCGTATCCGAAAGGTGGCGTGAGAAACGACGCCTGTAGGTTCACTGCCATCATAATGACAAACCAGATCGGGTCGAAACCGAACTGTTTGGCGATCGGCAGAAAGAGGGGAAAACAGATGAGGACAATTCCTATCCAGTCGATGAACATGCCCAGGAGGAAGACAATCGCCATCATGACCCAGAAAGTGCCCCATTTGCCCAATCCTAATCCCATGACAAAGTTCGTCACAACATCCCCGCCGCCGACGCCGAGAAAAACGCCGGTAAAGCAGGTGGCACCGCAGAGAATCATGATTACCATCGTATTGGTCTTTGCCGTTTGAATGACAGCCTTGTACAGTCCCTGCCATGTGAATTTCCTGTAGGCGATTACCATAAGAAAGGACAGAAAAGCTCCCACGCCCGAAGCCTCTGTCGGCGTGGCAATGCCGAAGAATATGGAGCCCAGGACACCGAGTATGAGAATCATGGGGGGGACGAGAGATTTTAAGACCATAAGGGCAACCTGCATATTGGTTACCTGTGCCCTCTCCTCCCTGCTTATGGGTGGTCCAAGCTCGGGCTTCATAAAACATCGTATTCCCACATATCCCATGTAAAGAGCGGAAAGGATGAATCCCGGAAAAACTGCTCCGGCAAACAATTTTCCCACGGAAAGCGTTGCCTGACTTGCCATGACCACGAGCATGATGCTGGGAGGAATCAGTATGCCAAGGGTCCCCCCGGCGCAGATAGAGCCATAGGACAACTCCTCATTGTATCCGTACTTTCTCATCATGGGTATGGCCAGAAGCCCCATGGTGACCACGGAAGCTCCGATAATACCGGTACAGGCCGCAAAAATCGTGGAGACCGCAATAACTGCAAGCGCGATACCGCCCTTTGTTTGACCCAGCAAATACCGCAAGGCCTTGAAGAGATCTTCAGCGACACCCGACTGATCAAGGAGCTGCGCCATGAATATGAAAAGTGGAATGGCCAGGAGGACATAGTTGTCCATCGTCCCCCATATCCTGTTCATAAATATATAAAATACCGACGGACCCCAGCCTATCAATCCAAATATGACTGCTAATCCACCGAGAACAAAGGCAAGAGGGTGTCCCATGAAGAGGCCGATCAGAAGACCTGCAAACATGAGAACCGTAATAAGTTCAGGACTTATATCGATCATAGTTCAACCCCCTTAACGATGTAGATACGCTTAATGAATTCGGAAATCCCCTGTATCACCAAGAGTATAAAGGATATGATGATAACCGTTTTTATTGGATACACCGGTGGCGCAAAGACACTCCACGTGGTCTCTTTCATCGCCCAGGAAGTTGCGGCGAAGGAATAACCCTGCCAGATGCATACGATACAGAAAGGGAAAAAGAACAAGGCGTAGCTTATCATGTCCACGACAGCCTTTTTCTTTTTAGAGAGAACCATGGTGAATACATCGACTGATACGTGTGAACTGTATAATAAGCCAAATCCGGCAACAATCATGAAATGGAGACCATAGAGTTGCTTGAGCACCTCAAAGCTCCAGATAGTCGGCGATCCGAAAAATCTGCGAAGAACGACTTCCATAACCGTCAGCAGAACAAGAGGTACGATGACCCAGCTGAAGATCCTCCCCGTCCACTCATTGATAGCGTCACAGAATCTTGATATCTTTTTTGCAAAATTCATAGGCACCTCCTTCCTGTGCCACCCATGCCGACGAGCCATATCGGCATCATTCTATGATGTGTAAAACGTCTTACCGACACCCTTCATCCCTATTTTAACAAGAAACCGTCATTACAATAATTCAAGGATCACCTTGAACTAAATTTATTGAGATGAAGGTTATAAAATAGCAACCTCTGTTTTTGTTAAAAGGTGCAGGGGTCCCGGGCGAAGATGCCGAGGACCTCTACACCGATTATAATGCAATTTCAAACAACGCTAATCAAGGTTCGGGTACTCCTTCGGATTAAATCCGAAACTGAAGGGAGCTTCCATGGACCGCCATTGTGCGAAATCCTTTTTAAACTGCATCTGAGATTTAATAGACTTTTTGAAAAGCGGATTATCCTTGGCTGTCTCTTCGGTATGAGCGTTTACCAGCTTCAGGACTCTGTCCAGAACCGCGTCGTCATATCTGTTGATCTCAATCCCCTTGTCGATAAACTTCTGGGTGTATTCTATGGTGTCATAGTACTGGCCTGTGATAAATTTCACGCAGGCAGCCTTGGCCGCTAATCTGATATCCTTCTGCAGGTCTTCGTCCAACGAATCCCAGACTTTCTGGTTAATCATAACGCCCATGACGGATGCAGGCTGATGCCATCCGGGAACGGCCCAGTATTTCGTCACTTCTCCGAAACCCATACCCCAGTCGCAGGAAGGGCTGCAGAACTCGGCAGCGTCGATAACGCCCTTTTGCAGGGCCTGATAAATTTCCTGACCCGACATGGCGATCTGCGCCGCTCCGAGATCTTTAAGGAGCTTGCCCTGTGTCTTACCGGACATCCTGATTTTCATGCCCTTGAGGTCTTCAAGTGACTTGACGGGTTTATTGCTGCGGATTCCACACTCCATGGGAGTGACACCTGTTACGAGGTACATCATTCCGAACTTCCCGTAAGCTTCCTCGTAAATTTTGTGGCCCTCACCACCGAAAATCCATACAAAATAATCCATAGGTGTCAGACCCATAGGATAAGAGCCAAGCGTGTCAAATACAGCGTCTTTTCCCGCCCAGTAGTTGGGCCAGTCGCCGGCAGCCTGAACTGTTCCCTTGCTTACCGCGTCAAACACCTCATATGAAGGCATCAATGTTCCACCGGTATAAAACTTAATCTCCAGACGCCCCTTGCAAAGCTGATTGACAGCTTCAACAAAGGCATAGTCTGCCCGAATCAGGTCGATTGAGGGTGGCCACGTGGATGTCATCTTCCACTTGAGTACCTTCTGCGCAGCGATTGCGGGTGACGTTGCAAAAGCAAAACTAAAGACCAGCGCTATCGCCAAAGCCGTGATAAAAATTTTTCTTCTCATCAATGTACCTCCTCATTATATTTTGGGGTTGAATTGCATGAAACCACTCACGAGCATTTTGTTTTGCAATTTTCAGGCCAGAATTTTTATGAGCCGGGGTGAGCAAGAGGGTTCTTGCTCCTCAAGAAGTTGAACTATCGCAATTATTACCATGAAGAAAAATATTTCTTGACACATGGAGAGGACTATATTTAAGTATTATAATTGATACATGTTGCTGTCCTGATACATTACCAGGGACTACAGATGAAGAGAGGTTGCTGATGGCCGTAAAAAGAATGCCTTTTAAAAAACAAGCTATTACAGAACAAATTGAAATGTACTCGATGATCTTCGACAACATTCATGACGGTGTCATAGTAACCGATGCAGAAGGTTACGTTACCCACTTTAACGAGCCCTATGGAAAGTTTCTCAAGATAAATCCCGAAGAACAGATCGGCAAGCACTGCACCGAGGTCGTTGAAAATACACGCATGCACATCGTTGCAAAGACTGGTAAACCCGAGATCAATACCTCTCACCTGATAATGGGGCAAAATATGGTGGTGCAGCGTATTCCGATTAAGAAGGATGGCAGGGTAATAGCGGTGTATGGCCAGGTAATGTTTAAGGATGTGAAAGACGTGGCAAAACTCGCAACGAGACTTTCTCTTTTAGAATCGAAGGTAAAGGAATATGAAAAGGAGCTTCTTACCCTTCGCTCGGCCCGCTATACCTTTGACAGCATTGTGGGTGTCAGCGAGGCTATCAGGGCACTAAAAAAAGAAGCGCTCAAGGCATCTGCCAATTTATTCCCTGTTTTGATAACGGGGGAAAGCGGCACGGGAAAGGAACTTTTTGTCCACGCAATTCACCATGCCAGCCCCCGAAGAATTTATCCTCTCGTTCGCATCAACTGCTCCGCCATTCCCAAAGAATTGATTGAATCAGAGCTCTTTGGATATGCCAAGGGTGCCTTCACCGGTGCAAGCGCGAGCGGCAAAAAAGGGAAATTTGAGTTGGCTGATCGCGGCACCATATTCCTCGATGAGATAGGGGATATGGCACTCGAAATGCAGCCGAAGCTCCTGCGAGTCCTTGAAGAGAAGGAATTCTCGCGGGTTGGCGGAACATCTGTCATTCGGTCCGATTTCAGACTTATTGCCGCCACAAATCAAAACCTGCATGAAATGATGCCGGAAAAGAGATTCAGAACGGACCTCTTTTACAGACTGAATGTCATATCGATTACTATTCCCCCTCTTCGTGAGAGAAGGGATGATATTATGCCTCTGGCAAAACATATAGTAAAAAAGCTTACCGAAGAGGCAGATCTCAACGACGTGTCGATCGATTCCGAGTCTGAGGGAGTTCTGTATAATTATGACTGGCCCGGAAATGTCAGGGAGCTTCAAAATGTGCTCGAGCGGACGCTTTCTTCACTAGAGGGAAATATTATCCGTAGGGATGACCTCCCTTTTTACCTTTATAGAAAAACCTACGATACAAATGGCCCCTTACGGGAGTCAAAGAGGCAGCTCTTACTGAAAGATGTCCAGGGAGATGCCGAAAGGCGTGCACTTCTTCGCGCGCTTAATAGTGCCGACAACAATAAAAAAAGGGCGGCAGAGCTTCTGGGCATCCACCGGACACTCCTCTATAAGAAGATGAAAAAATACAATATACCGCTCACAAACAATAGGGAAAGCAACCGAGTGTAGACTTACTGATACATCTCTCATCATATCGTCCCGTCTTGATTACCCTCTCATTGAAACACCTGGTATCGTCTAACTGAATAGATAGTGAATGTGTCTCGAACCAGCATGGTTTGCGGCAGGCCATCGTTATAATGGCACGTTTTTTGAATAATTATCGTTCCACGGTATTCTTTTCATCATTCAACATTTTCGCAAGGAGGCGGGTGTATGAGCGGTAAGTCTATTGGGGAGCTGAGGCTGCGCGATAAGGCGGAGTTTGCGAAAACGATTTCCGAGACAGATATCTATCTCTATGCAGGAGTGACTGGAGATTTCAATCCGGCTCATATTAACGAGGCGTATGCAAAAGAAACCTTTTTTAAGACACGGATCGCTCACGGCATGCTCTCGGCGGGCTTCATTTCGATGGTAATCGGTACGAAGTTGCCGGGACCGGGGACTATTTACCTCGATCAGAGCCTTAAATTCCTGGCCCCGGTACGGATCGGCGACACCATTACTGCCCGTGTCGAAGTTAGGGAAATCATGACCGAAAAAAACAAGGTACGACTCGGAACCGAATGCATCAACCAGGATGGAATTACGGTGCTGGAAGGTGAGGCGATAGTGAGTCCTCCTAAACCAGCATGATACAAACCCCGTTATTGTGAGAACAGGTTGAGAAGGTTATATTTTCAACTGGAGGTACAACATGTCAATAAATGAGACCCCATCAAAAAAGGCGAGTGGTCATCCCGTTCTCCTTGGCACCATGCAGGCACGGAACAAGGTAGTAACAACAGAAGAGGCCATTCAACTTATAAATGATGGTGATACTATAGCAACCGGCGGCTTTGTCGGAATAGCTGTTGTCGAGGAAATTGCTGTCAAGATTGAAGAGCATTTTTTACGTAATCAAAGACCCAGAGATTTAACCCTCGTTTATGCTGCCGGTCAGGGAGATGGTGCGGAGAGAGGCTTGAACCACTTTGCCCATGAAGGTCTGTTACGAAGGGTTATAGGAGGTCACTGGGGTCTGGCACCAAAGCTGGGGAAAATGGCAATCGAAAACAAGATTATCGCCTATAACCTTCCCCAGGGTGTAATATCTCATATGTTCAGGGATATAGCCGCCCATAGACCGCGAACCATTACAACAATAGGTTTAGGGACCTATGTCGACCCGCGACACGGGGGCGGGAAAATAAATGATGCAACCACGGAAGATATTGTAGATCTGATCACTTTTGATGGTGTGGAGTATCTGGCATACAAACTCCTTCCAATAAATATAGCCCTTATCAGGGGTACGACTGCCGATTCAGAGGGCAACATTACTATGGAAAGAGAGGCGTTAACCATCGAAAACCTTGCTATTGCAATGGCCGCGAGAAATTCAGGCGGATATGTCATTGCCCAGGTTGAAAGGGTTGGCGAGAAGGGAACACTGAATTCCAGAGATGTGAAAATACCGGGTATTCTTGTCGATTGCGTCGTCGTTTCCAGACCTGAAAACCATTGCCAGACCTTTGCGGAGGTTTATAATCCATCCTTCAGCGGCGAGGTAAAGATTCCATTACGATCAATGGCCCCGATGAAAATGGATGCCAGAAAGATCATCGCACGGAGAGCTGCCTGTGAATTGGAGGCAAATGATATTGTAAACCTGGGAATCGGCATGCCCGAGGGCGTTGCCAATGTAGCCAATGAGGAAAAAATTTCAAAGTATTTAACCCTGACTGCCGAGCCCGGCATCATTGGAGGTGTTCCTGCCGGGGGATTGAGCTTTGGGGCCGCAACAAACCCGGATTGCATCATAGACCAACCCTACCAGTTTGATTTCTATGATGGTGGCGGATTGGATATAACCTGCCTGGGAATGGCGCAGGCGGACAAGGACGGCAATGTCAATGTCAGTAAGTTTGGGCCAAAGCTCGCCGGATGTGGGGGGTTCATCAATATCAGCCAGGCTGCGAAAAAGTGCATCTTTGTGGGCAACTTTACCGCGGGAGGATTGAAGGTTTCCGTAAGCGATCAGAAGCTCCACATAGAGCAGGAGGGCAAAACCAAGAAGTTTGTAAATCAGGTTGAACATATGACCTTTGGCGGAAAATACAGTGCCGAACAGGATCAATATGTACGGTATGTAACTGAACGATGCGTCTTCGCCTTGACCAGGGATGGATTGGAGCTTATCGAGATCGCCCCTGGCATTGATCTCGAGAAAGACATTCTTACCCTGATGGATTTTAAACCGGTTATAAAAGAACCACGTTTGATGGATGAACGGATATTCAATCCGGAACAAATGGGCCTGGAACACGATCTTCTCAGCATACCCATGGATGAGCGCCTGACCTATTATCCCGAGGATAATATCTTCTTCGCAAACCTGGAAGGCTATCATGTGAAAACAATCGAGCAGATACAAGAGATAGAGAATGCCGTGAGAAAAATTCTGGAACCAGTCGGTAAGAGGGTCTATACAATTGCCAACTATGACAATTTCAATATCCTGCCGGACCTCATGGATGAGTATTCGGAGATGGTAAAGAGAGTCGTCGGGGATCTGTATGTCAACACGACGCGGTTTTCATCGAATGCCTTCGCACGGATGAAACTAACGGAAGCCCTCATGGAAAAGAAATTGATACCCCATATGTACGAGAGCAAAGAAGAAGCGCAAAAGGCGTTGAAATCTGAGGAATAACTTAAAATTATAATAAGTGTTGCATATGATTGAGAAGTACTATAATAAATTTTTTTCCTTAGGCAGAAACAGAAAGGAGAAATTTCATGCCGCTTGAAATTAAAAAAATTCTTTACGCAACAGACCTGTCAAAACACGCCGCCTATGCCTTCCGCTTTGCGGTAGACATGGCAAAGAATCACAACGCTACAATATACGTCTTGCATGTTGTCGAGAAGCTGCCACCATCTCATGAGGCATTTGTAGAGTATTACCTCGCAAAACAGGACGAAAAGCACCATCAAAAAATCGTGGCCGAATCCATTAAGCGCACCAAGAAAAGGATCGCAGCCTTTCGTGACAGAGAGATCGCCGATCACCCGGAAGTTATAAATAAGCAAGTTAAAATTGAAGTGATCGAGGGATATCCCGTGGATGAGATCCTGACGAAGGCAAAAAAATACGATTGCGACGTCATCGTGATGGGAACCCACGGAAAGGGATTCGTGAGTCACACTTTATTGGGTAGTGTGGCAGAAAGAGTGCTTCACCGGGCACACAAGGCGGTCATCGTTGTTCCTCTCCCCGAGGGAGAAACAGAGGCATCACTCCCCGATTTTTATTTTTAATCGGGGCAATTTACCGATCCTTGCATCGGGGTTAAAAACCCCTGTCATTTCCTTATATGAGGGATTTTATTTTTGAAGCTCCCCGCAACAAGTTGCGGGGAATCTCCGACTGTTAAGGAAAATGTTATTTTTTATTCGCTCGCTAACCCCGCTGCAAGCAACGGGGAATGCGCTCGCTGTTCAGTTCAATGACCTTTCGATACCCCGCCGCTCCCTGCGGCGGGGTATTTTATTAGGGGCGTGGAGCGTCATAATGACGCATGACACGTCATTTTGATTCACTGCACGTAACTATTTGAATATAAACCAACAGCAGCTTTACCTTATCCCTGACTACGCCATTTAGGCACAAGGCATTCCTCCTTTGCAACCGTCCTTTGGCATGTAAATCTCACAGAAACAGGACCGTCAGTCTTATGTTTCGTTTGCTTTTTCCAAGATTACCGGGTTTTGAAGCATAGTTATACCGTACATACATTGCAGCAATATACCCATGCTTCGATTGTGGGTTCATCGTTATTGCCTTCTTTTTTCCTGTATCTATTATTACAAGTCATTGATCCTTTTTTAACGACCACTTCGGCAGCATTTAATGTAATCCAATTCGATTCCCCTATAATTTCTTGACAAGTAGCAAAAATAATATAAAAAAGTAGCAGAATATTATTTAAGGAATACCGCACTATCTCTTTGGAACAACCAAAATCGTGCTTGTCCTCGGAAATAAAAAAGTTTGACGTGCCCTTTTTTCACGCGAAGGGTTGCAAAAGACAGAGAGTAATGCGGAAATTAGTGTCTGCAAGAGTAGAGTATCTCCCCGGTAAAGTGGGCAGGGGCGATGGTAGTTGCAAAGAGTAGTGATTAAAGCCTCTCCTACCCGTATAATGAAAATGCAGCCCGGATCGGGGAGAGTAAATCCTCCCCCACCAATGCTATCTGGGGACATGTCTCCAGATAGGGATGAAAGATTGATATTCCACAGCTTACTCTAATTAAGGAGATTCTTATGGGAAAGAAAGGGAAGACCGAAAAAGACATGACGAGTGTGGTTATCATCGAAAAGGAAGGAACATTCCTGGAGCAGATCAAAGATGCAGTGGAGGGTGATCCCGGGTTGAAGATTATCGACGTGAGCGTTGACCTGCCGGGAGCGGCAGCTCTTATGAAAAAAATCAAAGAGGCACCCGACGTGATCCTCGTTGGCTTTGACATCCTCAAAAAGGCGGCAGCCCGCGATGCCGGAACTCTTCTGAGGCTGAGAGAGAAAATGCCGGACACCAGGCTTATCGTCATGGTTGAGAGATATGCCGATGAAGAGATGTTCCGTATGATAAACGAGGGAATACGCGGCTTCTTCCTCAGGGGTACATCGCCAGGTCTTATCACAAAATGTATAAGGGTAGTGCAAGCCGGCGATATGTGGATAGAGAACGCCTTCGTTGCCAAGGTCTTTGAAGGGGTGTCGCGCCGTCATATGATGGAAAAAGGGCGAAAGGCCAAGGGACGCAAGATAAGGGTCGTCATTTTTGACGAGGACAGCGATTACGTGAAGAACCTGAAAAAAATCATAGGGGCAACTTCCGATATTGAGATCGCGGATGTGCGATGTGATATCAAGGGGACCACCGAGCTCATATTCAAAACAGAGGATCGGATCGATCTGATCCTCGTCAGCTTCAACATACTCAAAGATGTGGCAGCCTCGAACATGGAAACACTCATAAAGTTGAAGACAAAGCTGCCCGAAACCCGTCTGGTCGTCATGGGAGAGCGCTACGTGGAGGAAGAAATATTCCGCATGGTGAAGGAGGGAATACGGGGTTTCTTTGTCAAGAGTGATATTTCATCCGATTTCATAACAAAATGTGTGAGAGTCGTCGCGGCAGGAGAAATCTGGATGGGTGCGAAGCTCGTCGGAAGGGTGTTCGATGAATTCTCCCGCTACTACAGCGAGGCAGAGGGCGAACTCAGGTCGCCGTCGCCGGAAGATATGGGCAAGCTGTCACTTCTCACGAAGAGAGAGCATGAACTGCTGGACCTTGTATCCAGAAGTCTCACGAACGAAGAGATAGCCGAACGCCTCTTCATCAGTACAGAAACAGTAAAAACTCATGTACGAAACATATTTGAAAAGCTGGGTTCCAGAAACAGGGTGGAAGCCACCCTCCTCTATATAGGAGCGTCAGACATGCGGGAATTCAGCGTGCACGAGGCGCTCTGAAAAATCATGCTCTACTGGAGACAGCGTTTGCTGCTCCAGCGACGCCGAAGTAAGGGGACATGCTTAAGGGCGGGGAGAGAGGCCCAGTAGATCACAAGACCAAGGGCATCGGCAGTGAGATCATACAACGAACACATGCGACCCGGCAGGAAGTACTGAATGATTTCGATAAATAAACCATACCCCAATAAAAGGGCCGTTTTTGAAAGATTCAATCGACTGTCGGGGAAGGAAAAATCTGCCAAAAGCGCCAACACATAGAACGCCAGAAGGTGACCCACTTTATCGTGAATGTCTTCTATCACAGGATAATGGATATAGGTCGTCGCAAGATAGGTAATCATTATCAGAGTCGCGAGGAGCGTGAGACGGAAACCTATAATATTTAATCGTGACAAACTCATAGTGAAATTTACCCTGTCTTTTACTTAACTACCCACATGTATTGTATTAACGCCATCTGCCGGCTACACTCAGTGTAATTCCCAGCAAATGAG
Organism: Deltaproteobacteria bacterium; assembly: GCA_016933215.1. Lineage (GTDB taxonomy): Bacteria > Desulfobacterota > Syntrophia > Syntrophales > UBA2210 > JAFGBH01. Next base: position 18,731 of record JAFGBH010000004.1, read on the forward strand.
GCCTAATTCCTCCGCGAGCCTTCCTGCCTCATCTTTCGTCAGATCGACCTCGACTTTGCCTCCGCCAGGATGGGCGAGGATTAACCTGCAATTGTCACCCCTTTTTTCCAGGGAGAATTTTTTACCGGCAGGACACTTTACGGACTGGTCAACCCAGTCGTCGGGATTGAACTCGGCAATCTGGATCAGAACCCCAAAGGCATATCGGGGATGGATAAACAATTCCTTCCATATCTCGCCCATATCGTTAAAACCGAAATAGGGGATATTGTGCTTTTCAAGGATCTTCCTTGCCTCATAAATATCGGGTGTTTCCAGGGTTATGTGGTGAACACCGCCATCTTTATCCTTCAAAAAGTTGGCGAGAAAACTTTCATCGCCCGTGGGTTTCATGATCTCAAGTCGCGAGAGGTCACCCAGCGAATAGATATGCCAGTAAAAGTTCATCCCCGTATCGTTAAAGCCCACACCGGGGATTGCCCCGAGAACGTCCCTGAAGAAATGTACCGCCTGCTCATGCTCCTCTTCTCTTACCGCAATTGATACATGGTCTATCCTTGATATCATTTCGCCTCCTTCTTGACACGAACTCCTAAAGAAGATCAAGCCGATCTCTTAGCTAAGCAGCAAAGGTTTTGAAAATTAATAGCCTTATCAGGTCTTTTTATCAAGGTTTTTCAAAAATCGGTTGACTCATCGGGACAGAAAGTGTCATTTTTCTGATGCAAAAATCCTGATTCCCGGGCAAGCCTCTCATCGGCTCTGAGCGAGGATCTCGAATATCAACATTGACGAAGGGGGATTTATTCATGTATTTTGAAACGCTCCTTACAGGCAAGAAAGATCAGATCGGCACCATTTCTCTCAACCGCCCGAAGCAGTTCAACACCTTCAGCACGAAGATGGCGGAGGAACTGAACGAAGCCCTGATTCAAATGGAGGGGGACGAAGAAATCCGAGTCGTCATAGTCAAGGGTGAAGGGAAGGCCTTTTCCACGGGAATAGATGTCAGCGAGTTCGAGGGGAAAACAGCGTCTGAATATCACGCATGGATCAACCTCATGAACGAGATGAATATGACCATCGCCTCCATGGGGAAACCGGTCATTGCCTCCATCCACGGATTCGCAGTGGCAAATGGTGCTGGCCTCCTGGCGGCAGCGGATTTTGCCATCGTGGCGGAAGGGACGAAGATCGGAACTTCGGCTATAAACGTGGGGCTGCTCTGCTCCGGGCCCATTATTCCCCTGAGTTATTCGCTCAGCAAAAAGAAGGCCCTGGAGATGCTTTTAAGCGGAGACATGATCGATGCGGTCGAAGCAGAACGCCTGGGAATTATCAATAGAGTGGTCCCTCTTGAAAAACTCGATGAGGAAACACGTGCCTTTGCGGGCAAATTTATCGACAAAAGTCCCGTGGCGGTCCGGCTCGGGAAAAAATTCTACTATGAGATGATGGACATGACCTTCCGTCAGAAGTTTGCCCTCGCTGACGAGGTATTCGCACGGTTATGCATGACTGACGATGCCCGTGAAGGGGTGAGAGCGTTTCTGGAAAAGCGAAAGCCGGAATGGAAGGGGCGGTAGTCTCGGTTTTTCTCACCCTTCCTTTTCCGCATCATAGGTGTCTTTCGTCACACCGACGTCCTTCAGCTCATTTTTCTTTATCCTGAAGGTCTCTGTTCTCGGGAAGTCGTCAACGATTCGTATATACCTGGGAATGGCAAATTTAGCGAGTTTGTCCTGAAGAAATGCGAGCACTTCTTCAGGCGAGACTTCCATTCCCTCAACCAGACGGAGGGACACCATTATTTCGTCCTCCGTCATCTCCGATGGAACGGCATAGACGGCACACTCAAGAATTGCGGGATGCTTCAGGATCACCTTTTCCACATCGTAGGCGGAAACGTTTTCGCCCCGTCTCCTCATCGAATCGGTGGCGCGGCCGACAAAATAAATATACCCCTCGTCATCTTGATACATAAGATCGCCTGTATATTCCCAGTCACCTTTTGTTTTTTCCTTCGATGCATCAGGGTTTTTGTAATATTCGACCTTACCCTCAAGCTCCTTCGGAACATAGAAGAGAAGTTCCCCCACCTCACCTGCCTGAACCTCGTCGCCCTTTTCATCAACTATCTTGACGACGGAATTGAGAGGTTTTCCGACGGATCCCTTGGGACCGTCACCGAAATTCATTATCAGGCCCGATCCGTCAATCGCGGCGTAGGCCTCCCATATTTTTATATTGAACCGCTGCTCAAAGGGAACCCACATATCGGCGGGACACCCGGCCGATGTAATATGGTCAATTTTGTGGTCCCTTTCATGAGGTCTCTCGGGCTGTTTCATCAGTATCGGGATGATGGCGCCGATAGTGTTAAAGGTGGTGGCCTTTGAACGCCAGGCCTCCTCCCAGAAGGTGCTCGCGGAAAATCTCTTGCTGAGGGCCATGGTACAGCCTGAAATCAGCGACATGGTCGTCGTAATAAACAGGGCATTGCCATGAAAGAGAGGAAGGGCAGTATAATAAACGGAATCGGCCGGAAGGGCCAATTCCGCCAGTGGACGGATCCTGTCCACCACATTGTTGTTATAGCGGGAGATGACACCCTTCGGGAGTCCCGTTGTCCCAGATGTGTACATGAGAATAAGGATCGAATTTTCATCAAATTCGATATCGGGTTTCTGTGTCGAAACATCGTCGTCGTAGGCCCCCCGCAAATCGAGCAGACCTTCCGGAACGACAAAATCATCGGGCGCTTCAAGGGTGTTGACAAACACCTTCTCGATCTTGGGAGTGTTATCTTTCACGCTTTCGTAAAGCTCGATCAGGTCATAATCAACGACGAGAAATTTGGTATCGCTGTTATCGATAATAAATGCGAGACCTTCCCCTCTCAATGCCGTGTTGACCGTATTGATATACATCCCGAGCTTCTGCATACCGAAGAAGACATCAAGGAACTGGGGAGAGTTGCTCATCAGAACGGCAAGGCCATTACCCGGTCTCGCCCCTTTCTTCAACAGATAATTGGCAACCCGGTTGGCATTCTCATCCATTTCCCGAAAACTGATAAAGCGATCTTCATAGACGAGATAGAGAAAGGGTTTGTCACCGAGTTTTTGTGCCTGATTCTCCAGTTCCGTCGCCCAGTTCGCTGCTCCTGCTCCCATTTGCTCCTCCTTTTTGTCTCATCTCGCAATTTATACTATCCGGGATTTTTTATCGACAACGCACTCTTTCACCGTCAGAGTCGTGGCAGTTTCACCTTGCCATGGTCGATGGTCTTGAAAAAGAGCGTACAGCGGTAGGGGGTCTTCATGCTGATGGCGTCTTTGGGGCAGATTGCCATGCAGTCCCCACAGAAAATGCATTCGTTTTCTCCCGGAGGTTTCATCTTTGGCTTTTTATCCTCCATGATAATGGTTCCCGCCGGACAGGCCTCGATGCATATCGCGCAGGCGTTGCACTTATCGTAATCGAACTCGACCTCTCCCGGTGATAGTTCTTCGATATTATCGTAGGTCGGTATGAAAATCCTTTCCTTGAGTGTTAGCTTACTCATAATGGTTCTCCTTTAATAAATGGTCTTTTTCGTTCCGTATTCGTACCAGTCGGTGGCATGCGTCTGCCTTCCCACCATGCCATCGGGTTCGCCTTTCGGCCACCCTATGGCAATACTGTTGGCGAATTTATAGGGAAATTCTATGCCGAGACTCCTTCTCCATTTTCCTGTGTATTCAAATGCCGGCCTCACAAAGCCGACCCAGCAGGTCCCCAGCCCCATGCTGTGAGCCGCGAGAACCATATTCTGTCCCGCGATGCCGCAATCGAGGTCAGGATTTGAGACACCACGGACATCTTTGAAGATAAGTATTACCGTTGGCGCTCCGTGCCAGAGACCAAGTTTGCCCTCGGCAATAAGACAGGCGGCTCCCAGGGGAACCCAGTGAAGATCGTTGTACCGCAGTCGAGTCCAGAATTTTGTAAAGGGCCGCAGCCATTGGAACCCCTCCCTCCGGTAGTCCATTGTTACCCTGAGCATCTTACAGAGCTTTACCACCGTATCGGCGATGCCGTTCATCATGTCCGGGTCACGGAGTACCACAAACTTCCAGGGCTGCGAGTTGCCAGCAGAGGGGGCAAATCTTCCCGCTTCGAGAATCCGTTTCACCATGAACTCGGGTACCTGTTCCTCTGTGTAAAGGCGTACGCTTCTGCGGCTCAGGATTATACGTTCCGTTTCGGTAAACTCGGTCTTTAATCTCGCCAATTGCTCGGCCTTGCTGATTTTCTTCGCTTTTACCGCCATTTCTTTCCCCCTTCCGTGTCTACGATATCTTCTCCAGAATATGAACGGCCATTGCGGCCTCTCCCTGGCCGAGGAAACCACCGCCGTTTTCCGCAAAGGCTATCCTCGCATTCTCCACCTGCCGTTTACCCGCTTCGCCTCTCAAATGCGTCACCAGTTCATGAATCTGTGCCAACCCTGACGCCCCCACGGGATGACCGCGCGCGATTAACCCACCGCTCGGATTGACGGGCAGTTTTCCCCCGAGCGACGTTGCACCGCTCTCGGCAAAGGGCCCACCCTCGCCCAGAGAACAGAATCCCATCTGTTCGGTCTGGTAGAGCTCGCCAAAGGTGGTGGCATCATGAACTTCCGCCACATCAATATCATCGGGTCCGACGCCGGCCATTTCATAGGCCAGCCGTGCCGAGCGTGAACAGATATCGTTCTCCCGCTCCCTGTTTCCCGACTGTAGCACCGAGGCTCGAATCCGAACCGCCCTTCTTCTGCCAATTTTTTTCAGGAAGCTTTCACTACAGATAATCGCTGCGGCAGCTCCGTCACCAATTGGTGCGCACATGGAACGCGTCAGGGGATAGGCAACCTCCCTGTCGGCAAGGACCTCCTCAACGGTCAGGGGAAACGTATACTGGGCCAGGGGATTCAACGTGGAGTTGTTGTGCGCCTTTGAGGCAATAACGGCAAGCTGCCGCTGTGTCGTTCCGTATTCTTTCATGTGCATGCGGGCCCCGATTGCATAGAAATCCATAAATGCGGAATGGCCGCCAGCTTTTTCCTTTAGCGGTTTCTCACCCCTTTCCCGTGCCTCTTTTTCCTTTCTATTTTGCTCTTCCTCCTGAAATTTGCCTATCATTTCCATGGTCACTTCCACGTCAGTCCCCGTAATAAAACCCATCATGACCTTCTCTCGGTCCTCGCTGTAGAGCTTTTCCACACCGATTGCCAAAACGCAGTCGAAAATCCCCGCCTTGATGGCTGTCCACCCGCCATTCAGTGCGGTTGTCGCACCGGCACAGGCATTTTCAACGTTTATTATAGGAATTCCCTCGATACCGTTGGCCGAAAGGGCAACCTGCCCCCTGATGCAATGTTGAAAGGAATACATGCCCCAGGCGGAATTGGAAAACCAGGCAGCCTGAATGTCGTCACGAGTGAGGCCGCAATCCTTCAAGACGAGTTCAAGAACTTCGCCTGTGAGATCCTTTATGCTCCGCTCGAGATACTTGCCGAACTTGATCATCCCCGTCCCGATTATGTAAACCTTCCCACCCATCATTCCCCCTTTTTGCCCATCATTTTCAGTGGAATTCTATGTCAATCCCCATCGGGCCATCTTTAATGCCATCTCTCTAAAGGAACTGCGCCTGTTCATAAAGGCCATATTCTTGTAGTAGCGAGAAGGAGAAAACCTCTTCATCACCCACTGCACCTTTCCCACAACCTGCGGTATAAGATAGAGCTTATTTTTCTCAACGGCTCTGACCGTCATCTCTGCAATTTTTTCCGCTGAAAGTCTCCCGTTTTCAAAGGCAGTTTCCGCAAACATTTTCTGAAATTCATCGGTATAGCGCATCGTCTCAAGAAGATTGGTTTTAAAGAAGGTGGGACATACGACGGTAATACCGATATTGTGGGGCGCAAGCTCGCTTTTCAGTGTTTCCGAAAGTGAGATAATCGCCGCCTTTGTCACGTTATAGGAGGCCATTTCGGGAAGCGACACAAATCCCGCCGCCGAAGAAACATTGACGATATGTCCGCCTCCCTGAGACTTCATCCGGGGAACAAACTCATGACACCCGTAGAGCATTCCCCAGAAATTGGTGTTCACGATCCAGTGCCAGTCTTCCATGGGAATGTCACCCACGATGCCCCCTGCGGCAACGCCGGCATTATTAACCAGAAGATCAATCCGATTCCACTTTTTAAAGGCAAAATCAGCCATGCGTCTGATATCGTCCAACTTCGTGACGTCACATTCAAAGGTCTCACCCTCGCCACCCGCCTTCTCAACCATTTCAAGGGTAATCTTCGATCCCGCCATATTGATATCGCTGACGAGAATCCGCCATCCCCTTTTTGCAAGCGAAAGGGCAATTGCCCTTCCCAGACCCGATGCCGCCCCGGTAATCACGACGTTTTTTCGTTCATCCATATCCTCACACCATTTGGCATCTGAAAAGATTATCTATCGACACCATCTATTACCCTTTCAATGTATTTCAACCTCTTCATCGGCACCATTCCGAGAAGGGCCTGAACATGCTTGGCGTCGCGAAATCGCTTTTCCTGCCCGTAATCTTTCATGTAGCCGTAGCCACCGAGAAGCTGAATCCCGTCCGTGGTCAGGTCACAGGCCGCCCCCTGAATATAAATGGCAGAAGCCAGTGCATTTTGTTCCCACCCCGCTTCGTTTTCCTCTGCGGCCCGACAGGCCTGTCGAAGGGCCATCTCGGAAACATTGATCGTGACGGCCATATTCGAGAGAATCATCCGCACCTCAGACCAGTTCACTATTTCCCTCCCACCCTGAAACCTCTCACGGCTATAGGCAAGGGCTTCATCAAAGGACCCCTTCATGATACCGGCAGACATTGCCGCCGCAGCAACATGCATCCTGTCGGCAGTCTTTTCAAAAGAAAGGTTCCCATCTCCTTCTTTCCCGACAAGGATACCCTCAACATCATTGAACTTCGTATCGACGGCGGGACAGGCGTGCAGTCCCAGGCTAAGGACCGGTTCGCTTCGTGTAATGTTTTTATCCGACAGGTCTACGAGGAAAAAAGAATACCCCCGCTCGCCCCTTACCTGAGCGGGAATGAGGCAATGACCGGCGATACCGCCGAGGACCACATATTCCAGCTCGCCGAAGAGTATATATTTGCTCTTTTCTTTTCTCGCATAGATCAGATGCGGTATCTCTGAGGGGTTGTTGAATGCGGGAAAGGCGATGAGAAAGTCCCCGGCATTGCCGGCATTTTTTGTGACCGATGCAAGGACTTTTGTACTCCCTGACTCCAATATTATCTGTTGTGCCACCGTCGTGGCAAATATGATGCCTCCCAGACTCGCGTCGACCCGGCAGATACTCTCGAGAATCACCGAGAGGGCGCCGATGCCCCGCCCGATACCGCCAAGCTCTTCCGGCAGGGTAATCCCGAGGAGTCCTATCTCATATGCCTTGTCGAGCACATCGCCAAAAAAAGGACCGAAGGGATAGGCATCATGTTCCTCCCTTTTCGAAGAGAGCTCCTTTGCCGCAAACTGTGCCGCCAGATCTTCAAAGGGTTTTAACTCTGCATTCATTGAAGCGATCATATTCCTCCCTCCCTTTCTACTCTTGGAAAACCGCTACCTGCGGATAGGAACGACCGATGAGACATTTGAACAGATTCAACCGGTTCAGCTGGTTCGTCCCCTCGTAGATCTGAAGCAGCTTGGAATCTCTGAGACACTTCTCCGCCCTTCGGTCATGGCGAAGTCCCGCCTGTCCCATAATTTCCAGCGCCATCTGGCAGTTTTTGACACCCGCGTCGGTTCCGACAAATTTTGCGAGCGATGCCCACCCCGATGTGCGGTGAATCTCGGAATCTGTCTGACCGTCAAGAGACATTTTTCGCATTAGCGAGGTTGCACGGGGCTTGTCAAGCCACGGGGATATAACCTTGTCGGCGATAAAGCGTGGAAGGCATCTCGTGTAGTAATAGGTTGGCTTCCACTGGAGGGTTTTATAGAAACCGTACATTCCGTTCGCATAATTGGTTTCCGCATAGGCGAGTCTCGAGACGGCCACATTTTTATACATCTCGGCGAGCATGGTTTGTGCCCATTCATGATTGATGAGGAGTTTTCCCTTCACCTCCGTCTCCAGGGCAAATTTCAGGGCCTCCTCAAAGGCACCCCTGGCCACCCCCGTGCCAAAGGCGCCGACTCCCGCCCTGGTACCGGAGACGACGTAGTCAATCACCTGCATGGCCGTCTCTTTTGCCGAACGCGAAAGCGTGCCGTACTGATCAGGGTCGATGCACACATTCTCTTCGGGAATAAAGCAGTCCTCAAATATCAGCTCGCTGGCGGGGCATCCCTTTTGCCCCATTTTTCTCTCCTTCCTTCCAAAGGAGAAGCCCTTCGTTCCATTTTTTACCGCCAGGACAACGGTATTCTCCGACGGATTTTTGAGATCCGAATAGGCAATCAGTATATGCCATGTCGAGAGGTGGCCGTTTGATATGAATACCTTTCTCCCGTTTACGACATATCCCCCGTCAACTTTTTCGGCATAACAGGTAACATCGCCCTTATCGACAAGATCAACTTCCTCGACATCGGTTCCCGCTCCCGGTTCCGTAATGGCAAGCGAAATCAGACAGGGATTTCCCTTTCTCTCCCCTTCGACCGTTTCCCTCGAGAGCTTATTGATAAGACGAGCATTCCACGTGGCAGAAAGGGTTGCCACACCTAAATAATGGACGCCGATAAGATTTGCCATGCCGAGACAAGCGGAGGCTATTTCCTCGACAAAGAATGACATCGAACTCATACAATAACCCTTGCCGCCGAATATCTTCGGTATCCACAGGGTATAGAACCCCCATTCATTCGCCTTTTTCACGAAATCCCAGGCGAGAAACTCAGGATCTTCCTGGACTGTCTTGTCCAGCTCCAACGAATAGGGCCTGACCACCTCGTCATTAAATTTCCTTGCCAGGGCGACCACTTTTTTAGTCTCTTTTATAATTCCCTTCGGCTGCTTTGAGGTGGCCTGAAGACTGCACATAATATCATCAAACTTCGGCTCCCTCTCAAGGAACATCTCTATTTCCGACCCTGAGACCATAACTCCCTCCTTCTAACGATATTGGTATCCCTCGTTGAGATAGTATTATTTTCTTTACAGATTAGACATGGAGCATTTTCTTTAATGTGTTCAGGCTAATATGCTGATCGATAATCTCAGGAAATGCCCTTGACAGCTATTTTGGTTGAAATGTAGTGGAGCGCTCTTCTTGCCAGTAGGAAACTGTTATATATTCACCAAACAGGGCAAATCCCGCTTGAACTGAGCAGCAATCGCTAACCCCGCCGCAAGTAACTGGATTAGCGGGCGAACAAAAATAAATTATTTCTTAACAGTCGGAGATCCCCCGCAATTTGCTGTGGGGAGCTTCTATTTCGCCTGATGCCTTGTTATTTTCTAATTACCACTACTGAGCGCATGAACATGAGAACATAAAAGTGTCGTGGAATGATAACGTTAATGTAGTAAAGAGTTCTCACATCGTTGTCAAGGTTTTTACGCAAAAAGTGATCACCATTGACATGAACGTGTCCCTTCGGATAGTCTCGCGAGGATTCCTCTTATTCAAAACACAGGATGCAATAGAGATGAATACCATTTACACCATAGGAACCAGCAACCGAAGGATCGAGGAATTTATTGATGTGCTGATCCGTTATAGAATCAGTCTCATCGTCGATGTGAGGAGCCTTCCCAAAAGCAGGTTTACCCATTTCAACCGGGGAAACCTCGATTCTTCTCTCTTAGAAAAGGGCATAGAGTATCGGTGGATGGGCGATATCTTGGGCGGTTTTCGCGCCGGCAGTTACGACACCTATACCAGATCGGAGGATTTTAAATATGGTCTCGCCCAGCTGGAGAAACTTGCCCGCGAAACACCCTCGGCAATTTGCTGTGCCGAGCGTTCACCCTGGGAATGTCACCGGCGTTTTATCGCCCGCGAGCTTGAGAGAAGAAACTGGTCGGTTTTACACATCCTCGATAAGGACCGCCTCTGGACTTATGAACAGAAAGAATTATTCTAAAGTTGACGGCTTCGTAAATCCCTGCATGTCGGGATTACTTTGCAACTGAATATGGGTTTTTGCGGGACTGTCAGAAGTAATAGGCAAGCCACATATAGGCACTCACAGCAGATTTAATCAGGATATCGGTGGGTGGTATCCTGAAACCGCCGTATTCCGTATCTTGTCCTCCATAGAATAAATTTCCGCCGCAGGTGAACTGAAGATCCTGGGTGACATCCCAGGCAAGGCGGGGCTGGAATATCCCCGACGGATCATCACAATTGTTGATTACCGTTACAAAGAGATTCACCAGTGGATGAACCTCCATCCTTACATGTCCCGCCAGGTACCAGCGACCGAGGGTAAATAATTCCCCACGGTCGAGACGCTCCGCAACGTCTCTATCCATAAGAGAATTAGAATACCTGTCGTCACCGAGGCCGTTGTAGAATAGCTCAAGAAAACCGTAGAAATTCTTTTTCTGCCAGACCCAGGAATAATCCATATTTGCGGCGAGAGAAGGGAAATCATTTTTATCACTTTTCTCGTCGAGGAGAGTCCACGTCGCATCGAGACGCCATGCTGCATCCCCCAGATATCCGGCAAATCCCACACCTACAACATCATCTTCAAAGTGGCGTGCAGCCATGATATCGAACTCGGTCGTACCCCTCGCGAAGTGAATCTTTCCCGCGAGTGAGCTTTGGTCACTTTCCATATCTCCCGTCGAAGGGTCGCGCCTCGGCACATAGAGAAGCTGCAGATCAGAAGACCGGCCGAGAGAAAACTGCGCCGAGGCCATATCGTCCCCCACCTTGTATTCCCGCTCTATATCGGTAGGCGCAAAGGGATTGAAGAGATCCATCGGATTAAAAAGGAGTCCGTTTCCCCAGGTGACCGCCTGCCTTCCGAGACGTACCACGAATCTCTTTTTCTGAACCGTAAGGGAAAAACGATCCAAACGGTGATAAAGGATACAATCGTCATCGTCGTATATTGCCTTCGTGAGATCCATCAGGCGGCGGTTGTCCTCGACTTCATGTCGTATATACCCCTCTTCGAAAACACCCGCGAAAAGCCGCGCAAGTTTCTTCTCTTTTCTTCTCAAATCTCCACCGGTGAGGATCATTTCATAGTGCGTGTCGAGATAGAGGGCTTCACCGAAATAGAGACGGTTTTTCAGGCGGCCTTCGGCGCTTCCGTCATAGGAGATCTCTGTCCCTGCGAACCGGTAAAAGGATTCGTCGTCAGGCCATGAGGCGACACCTCGGCACTTTATATATCCCCCCCATTCCGCCTCAATGTCACCGAAATAACCTTGCAAATGTGTCGATTTGTCCGGTGCGATGCTGTCTTCGGCCCATACAGCCGGTACTCCGGCGATTCCGAAGGCGAGCAACAGAATCAGTAAATATGGAATAATTATGAGAGATTTTGCGACAGGATTTCTCACAACGGAATCATTCCTTCACTTGGTCCTCGGCCACCAGACCGTCCCTGATCTGGACAAGTCGCCTCGCAAAATCCATCACCATTTTATCATGGGTTGAAAAGATAAAGGTCACACCTTTCTTCTCGTTCATCTCCCGCATCATCTCCAGTAGCCCCTCGCCGGATTTCGAATCAAGATTTGCCGTGGGTTCGTCGGCAAGCACAATCGAGGGATTTGAGACAATGGCCCTGGCAACAGCAACCCGCTGCTGCTGCCCGCCCGACAGTTCGGCCGGACGCCGGTGGTAGAGCCCGTCAAGTCCGACATCGTCGAGAATGGCCGTCGCCCTCGACCGCCGCTCCGTCGGTGAAACACCCTGCAGGAGCATGACAAACTCCACATTTTCTAAGGCAGAGAGGACAGGAATCAGATTATAGGCCTGAAATACGAACCCGATATTGTGGAGCCGAAGATTCGCAAGTTCGGTCTGATTCATCCGGTCGATCTGATTGCCGTTGACGGAGATGCTCCCCGCATCGGCATAGTCGAGACCGCCGATGATGTTCAACAGGGTCGTCTTTCCCGACCCGGAGGGTCCTGCAAGGGCGAGAAAGCCACCCTCTTCAATGGAGAGATCGACACCTCTTAAGGCATAGACTTCCACCTTCCCCTGTCGATAAATCTTTCTTACATCCCTGCATTCCACTATGTTCATAAAGAGTTTCCCCCTGTTACCATCTCAGGTGCGGGCCATCGCCTCTACCGGCGTAAATCTGGCAGCCTTGATTGCCGGATAGGCACTGACCGCAATACCAAGGACAAGGACAACGAGGTTCGCCACAACAATATCTCTAATAATGATAACCGGATAGATTACCCGTGACATGCCGACAAATTCGAGCCCTTCGGAAAGTGCGGAAAGGTCGATACCGGTATCGGCGAGGGCATGGATACTGAGAAGACCGAGCCCGCTCCCGATGATCATGCCAAGGGTAAGGAGAAAAAATGATTCGGTCAGCACCTCCTTCACAATCCACAAAGGCTTCATCCCCAGAGCCCGAAAGAGTCCGAATTCCCGTATACGCTCGAAGACGGCCATGAGAATCGTATTCACGATGCCGAACCCCATGGCGATAAAGATCACCAGGTACCAGATGTAGATAAACCAGTCGTACATCTTCAGGACCGCCGTGACAAGGGGGAGGAGCTCCCGCCATGTCTCAACTTCGTAAGAATCGGGAGGGATCACCTCCTTCAGATTATCGGCAACACTTTCCGCATCTTCATAATCGGCAAGAAGTATGGATATTTCGGAAATGCCGGCTCCCAGCTTCAGCATTTTCTGTGCCGCCCCTTTCGTGATAAAGGCATACTGCTTTTCGGTGGCCTCCATCTCTGCCCTGAAGACACCCCGTATTCTGAAGGCCCGCGAGGCGATGTCACGTTCCGTATCCTGCGACATGAAAACCAGCTTGCGGCCCAGTTTCGTCTCAAATTTGTCAACCAGGGCCTGCCCCACGATGATCCCGTATTCATCACCGGCATCGAGATATTCCCCCTTGACCACCGCCTGTCCGATGAATGAGACTCCCGCCTCCCTCTCGGGATCGATTCCCACAAGGGTCAATCCGCCGGAGTGCCGTGCATTGTTGGCAATGGCATCGACACGAACGCGGGGAGACCACCTGGCATCTGAGGGAAGATACTCGGCAAGCAGGGCTTCCACCATTTCCGGTTCGTGCATGCTGTTTTCAATCACGGGGTCGTTCCGGAACCCCCTCTGATGTATCTGGATATGACCGGTCAGCGTCGCGATTCCGTTTTTCACCATCTGCGCGGAAACGCCACGCATCAATGCACCTAGAAAAATCATCGCCCAGACACCGATCACGACTGCCGTCATGATGACAATGGTCCGCCGGGGATTCCGCCATATGTTTCGCCACGCTAACTGAAGATACATGCAAAGTCTCCCATCACGCTGCCGTCATCGCTTCAACCGGCTTCAAACGGCGCACCTTAAGGGCAGGATAAAGGGCCGTCAGAAGAGTTATAACAAGGACGATTCCCGCTCCCACGGAAATTGAAAGAATCGAGAGCTTGGGATACATCCTTTCGGGCAACCCGTATTGACTCAGAAATTCCGAAGCCCCCGAGATCACTATACCGTGTACCTGAAAATACCAGGTAACCAGGCTCCCAAAGATTATTCCCATGATTATACCGATAAGCGTAATCGTCACCGATTCAAAAATGAGGAATCTCATGAGCCTTCCCGGCGTGGTTCCCATCGCCAAGAGCACACCGAATTCCCTTGTCCTCTCGAAGATTGCCATCAAAAAGGTATTCAGAATACTGAAGGCAACCACGATGATCAGAATTGCGTACATGATAAGGGCGCTTACCAGGTCCATCTTAATCGACTGAACCAGGCCGGGCATAAGATCCATCCAGTCGAGAACCGCCATCGCTTTGTGGTCGTCCACGATTCTGATCCCTCGTTCCAGTTTCTCCTTTATCGTCTCAACATCATCAAGGGATCTGCCCAGCACCACCACTTCGTGGACGGCACCGCGCATGGAAAAGACCTCCTGAAAATATTCAAGGGGCATATGGATCGATCTGCGGTCGAAGGTATCCTCACCCGATGAGAATATCCCCTTCACCGTGAGAACCGAGGCCGCAACGGAGCCGTCGCGGCCCTGACCCAGTATGACAAGTTCGTCTCCGATATCGGCCTTGAGATTTTCGGCGAGAAGTTCCCCCACCAGCGCAGTATTGCTATCGTTTTCCCCGAGGTATTCGCCCCGTCGTATGAGTTTCTGAAGCGTGGAAACCTTCGCCTCTTTTTCGGGATCGATTCCAATCAGCAATACTCCATAGGTCCTGTCTTCCGAAGAAACGAGGGTAAAGGCATTCGCGCGAACGGTATAGGCCTCAATCTCTGGAATATCTCCGAGAATTCGCGAGACTGCGTCCGGATCGGGCACCACCAGCCAGATGTCCATCCTGTCGCGATATCCCTCTGCCTGGACCTGCACATGGCCGGTATGAACCTTGACCGCCGTATTAATCATCGTATCGTAGGAACCAAACTGCCAGGAGAGCATAAAGACGAGAAGCATGGTGGCAAAGACGATTGCGAGAATGGTGAGGATTGACCTCCTCGGGTTTCGCCATATGTTTCGCCATACCATCTTGATCTCGATCGACAAAAGGTCTACCTCCTCGGATTTTTCAGCGAAGAGATCGTGAAGAGATCATCGGGAAGGCTTTCCTCAAAGACGATCTCCCCGTAGTCAAGGACCGTGTATTCTTCCTCTTTATCGGTTTTCTGCATCTTCCATATCTTCGGGAAAAGCTTTCCGCCCAGCATCTGAATCTCCGTACCCGTCATGGCCTTGACGAGCAGAAGATCTTCATCATAAAATTCCTGACTTAAGAATATGAGGTCCTCCCGAACCTTCAGTTTCTGCATACCCCAGACCACGGGGGCGTCGGGCTTCGGCATCGACGTAATCACGTAGACCTTTTTGCCGTCATGAATCTCCGTCCCCGTTATCTTGTGTGTGTAATCCTCGATGATGCTGTCCGACTTTGCCAGATCGTTGTTCGAAAAATCCGACCCCATCCAGGACTGGGACATCATGGAAGGGGGTAGTTTGATGACACGGTTTACCTTGGGATTAAACATCCACATCTCTTTGCCCCTTTTCAGGGTACCGTTTCCGTTATCCTTTGGCGGTGCCACGATGGTAAAGAGGCTGTCTTTCTGCCCCTTGGTCCACGCCTTGATGGTGAGCGTTCTCTCCCAGCCGGGACGGTGGATCGTCATATCGACTGTCGAAAAGGAGGCGTCTCCCCTGTAATAATTGACGGCATCCCTGACGAGATCCTCCACGTCTATTGCGTGCAGTGTTCCGCAAAAGAAGAAGAAACAGGCAACTATAAACGATAGAATCAGGGCAACCCTTTTTCTCATGTATCTCACCTTCCCTTCCCGCGACACAAGCCTCATAACGACGCGCGATCTCAAAAAACACCTCCATAATACGTGGCGATGAACAAAAGTTCCACTCTTTTTCTGTCGTGGAAAGACCACAGGTCACTCCGCGAGGTAGAGACGAATAAATTTCCCTTAGAGGTTTATGGAAAAGCTGTTATTATCGTGTCAAACACAAAAAAGGAGGAACCATGAAAACACTGGAAGAATACAGGAAGGCAGGCAAGGATCTTTATACCCGGCTTCATCTCTCCACCTATCCGATAGCGATAAAATATATAAAGGATATGGATGAGGTACCCGAGGGGGTTGTGCAGCCCTCGGTATTCGGCCAGAAGCTGGCACTCTGTCAGGCCTTCACACAGTCACGACGTTGGGGAACACATATCGTGATGACCTCGGACGACAATTTCTGTACACCTGCCACGGCATTTCACGGGTGGGAGGAGATATCGGCGGAAGACCTGATCGAAAGTCAGGTCCGTCAGGGATGGCACAGCAACATCGAGGCGGAAACAAGGAGGATTGAAGGGGGATTGAATCTTCTGAAAAGCCATCGGGGAAAATACTGCGGCTTCATCTCTTCACCCCTTCCCGA
>JAFGBH010000005.1 GCA_016933215.1 Deltaproteobacteria bacterium
AACATCAGGATGGGACCGATGATCCAGTTCTGGATAAGGGAAAGCAACAGGACTTTACCGTTACGAAAAACCTCTCCCAACTGCTCGTATTTCACCTTGGCCAGGGGTGGGTACATCATGAGGATAAGACCGATGGCAATCGGTATATTGGTGGTGCCGACCTGAAAATAATTTATGACGTCCCGAATACCCGGGTAGAGATATCCCCACACCACACCGGTAAACATGGCGAGAAATATCCATAATGTCAAAAATCTGTCGAGAAATGAAAGTTTTCCCGTCTTCTCAGTCATTAGTAACCTCCAAGAAGTCTATTATAAATGCGGCCCCCTGATGGGGTACGCGTTAAAAATGGCGCCTCCCTGATTACTCTTTTCAGAACAGGGGGACTATATATTTGACACCGTAGAGGATTCCCGCTCCCATAAAGACAAGGGCGGTGATTCGCTTCGCCCAGAGTGCAAACAGAGTGACCGCATTGTAGGCACGTCCCACGAGACTCGTTGAAATCGCGATGAGCAGGGCAAAAACCAACACCGGAATGGCCGTTCCGATACCATACAGTGCGGGTATGATGATTGTCGATTCATGATTGACGGCAAGTGAGAAGAGACTTCCGAAAAAGAGCGCCGCCGAGACGGGACAGAAGGAAAGGGCAAAGACAATTCCAAGGATACCGGCACCCCAGATTCCTGCATTCTCGACCCGCCCCTGCAGTCTATTGGCAAAGATGGAAATACCTCCGAAGGTGACCGGAAGCAGGTCCAGCAACACCACTCCCAGAAAAAAGAGCAAGGGGCCGAGGATGATGTTCATGTATCTTTGGAGAAAGTTTGCCACTTGAGGTATCGACTGAGTGCTTGAAACCAGAACTACACCGAGTATTACATAGGTAATCATTCTTCCCAGGGCATAGAGAACGCCCGCCGATAGGGCATAGCCGGTTTGATTCGGCCTTCTTCCTATGTACGATACGGCAGCGATATTCGTTGCCAGAGGACAGGGGCTTATCGAGGTGAGTATGCCGAACCAGAGCGCCATTCCCATTGCCGCGACAAAGATGCTCATAGTTTCTGTTCCGACAGGTATTTTTTTACTTCTTCCTGAACATATGATTTGAATGCTGCCTCATCTCCGAGGAGTTCCCACACCCGTGTGAGGTTCTTCCAGCGCGACTCTTTTTGCCCCGAAACGTCTGAGACGATCACAGACTTTGTATAGAGCTGGTAGTCCTCTATGAAATGTCTGTTTCCCGGATCTTCAACATTAAGGGTCGTAACCTCAATAATCCCCTGAGCGATTTCGCTTTCGAATCCCTCGTCTAATGCCTCTCGAGTCAGTGATTCGATCTTCTTGCAGGAATAACACCTCACATTACTATGAAAATAGAGGACCCGGACGACGTGACCGTTGGTTTCTTGCCCCTCTAGCGCAGTGTCAGACGATGGAACGCTTTGATTAACCGCTTGACAGAGACCCTGGCCGGTCATGGTCAGGATCAAAAAGACGGCTCCTATGAATAGGGTAATTTTTCGATACATCACTCACATTGCTCCATGAATGGATTGACGGCTTATTTCGTTATCCACTTTTTTATTTCTTCCTTTGTGGGAACCTTTCCCACCGATACCACCTCACCGTCGACGATAACAGCGGGTGTGCTCATAACACCGTAATCGGTAATTTTCATGATATCCGTTACCTTATCGATAGTGGCCGCCACGCCTGACTCGACAACGATCTCTTTGACGAGATCTTCTGTTTTTCGGCATTTCATGCAGCCCGGTCCCAGTATCTTGATTTCCATCTTCTTTACCTCACTTTGATTAATTATTCCTTATATCAGTCATCGGTGACTGTTTGTAATATTACGGTATAATTGCAAAAAAGAGATATGTCGATTCTCTTTTCCCCTTCGCCAATTTTTGATGTGATATTGCTGCCTTTATTTACTGCCCATATAAAAGCCCCCTGCACAGTTACTAAAAAAGCTTTCTGTAATAAACAGCTGCCGATGTTTTTATCAATGTGATCGACCAGAAGAAAACCAAAAGCAGATATAAAACAAACCCTATGTAATCGATTATTGTTAAATGAAATGTTGTTGCCAGTGAGTGACTGGCTGCCACATAGGCGCCGAGAGGGAATGTAAAGGCCCACCAAGACAGTGCATAGGGAAGTTTTACTGTCTTGAGATAGTGCAGGGTCATTAAAATGGCGATCAGAACCCACCATATTCCAAAACCCCAGAAGATGAGACCAAAGACGAGAAAGGGTTCTTTTACCGTGATGAACGCTGTTTGGTTGATAAGATTGATCAACGCCACGGTCCCGGCGCCGATTGGGCCTAAATTAATCCATATTGTTGCGGCAAGTATATTGGGTAATGGTTGATGTAAAATAAATCGGTACATGCATATCGCACATAAGAAGATATAGATAAAGAACCCGGCTCCCCATCCAAAATAATTCAGAAAAATGACAAACTCCCTGATGAATCCGGAATATTGATTTATAATGAAACTTCCCGATATAGGGATGACGATCAGACCGACAGGGGGGATGAACCATGCAGGATTAATATGATCCAGGGTAACATGCCTGCCCTTAAACATGATGAAGGGCGATATAACGCCGAAGAATATTGTTAATATGGTGCCGGCAAACCAGAATATTTTTCCTGCAACAAGATTTTTTCCGATGAAGATAAAATCTGCCGAGAGAACAAGCATTGCGATTGCAATGGTAGCGTAAAAATTCGATACGACCGGGTGCTCGAGGTCAGCTAACGCCTCTTCCGTGTAGAATACCCATCTTAAAATCCAGGGGATCAAGAGGACAAAAAATAAAAGAACATTGAAGTAAAACAGGAAAAAAGCGATATTCTTCAAAAAAGGGAGATACTGCGAGTAAAAAAGACTGGTCATTGCAAAAATTCCTGTTCCCATGACCGATGCAAACCATGAAGGCGCAAAATTCTTAACAAGATTAGATTTATTTTGAATCGTTGTTGATGACACAAAGAGCTCCTTTCTATGTATAGTTAGTTTTTCTCTCCCAAGATTTCTATGGTGCGGGTTGCTGCGTATCGATTCCTGCGTCGAATCTCATGAATGTCCGCGATCGATGCCGCATCCTGCAAGGTTATCTTCCCGTTACTATTCGGGGATTCCGAGGATACACGTGGGGTTATCCAGCACGGATAAAGATACCCAATAGGTATTCCCCTGAAAATCAGTTTGCACGATTCAAGCATTAATCATCAGGGCGCAAGCCATGTTTTTAGATCGTCCTCGCTGGGTATCGTGCCGGCACACTTTACCTTGCCGTCGATAGTCACCGCCGGTGTTTCGAAGGCTCATACTCTGAGATCTTCACGATATTGGTCACCTTTTCAATGTGAGCCTTAACGCCAGTCTCTGCTACGATGTTTCTCACTATTCGTTCTGCTAGTTGACATTTTTGACAACCCGGTCCTAATATCTTAATTTCCATTGCTATATCCTTTTATGATAAAATGTTGTTTGTTTTCATGCTGTTAGAGTGCCGTATAGTAACCCTGCGACGGTGGACATAACGACAATGATACCGCAGAATGTTGCTGTTTTCTTGACACCCATAACACTGCCGATTACCAACATGTTCGGCAGCGACAATGCCGGTCCCGCAAGGAGGAGTGCAAGGGCCGGGCCCTTTCCCATTCCCGCCCCTATGAGACCCTGCAGGATTGGAACTTCCGTCAGTGTGGCAAAATACATGAGGGCTCCGGAGACGGAGGCAATCAGGTTGGCACTGAGAGAATTGCCGCCCACCAGCAGATATATCCATTTGTCAGGTATCAGTGCCGGATGACCGGGACGTCCCAGTAGAAATCCTGCCACAAGAACGCCGGCGAAAAGGAGGGGAAAAATCTGCTTCATAAAGCCCCAGGTGGAATCCACCCATTCAACCAGTTCATCACGGGAAAACCATGACTTCAGCATGATTACAAGAATGCCAAGCAATAGTGCCGTTACGAGCCACTTTGTCTTGTAGAGCATAATCCAGACCGTCGAGGCCTCGGGGGCGGGTCTCGCGAAGGCGGCAAAGATAAGGATGAGGACCATGGTCAGCATATATAACCCCTCCTTCGTAAGGGAACGAGTCGAGTCCTCTTCCTGGGGGAGAAATACTTGTCCCGGCGACCGTGCTGCATCATCCTTGCGAAATATGAAGGCCATGAGAAGCCCCGTGATAATAGCGAAGACGATTGCTCCGACAGCCCGGGCCACACCTAATTGCCACCCGAGAACCTTGGCCGTTAGAATTATCGCTAAGATATTGATCGCCGGTCCCGAGTAAAGAAAGGCCGTTGCCGGTCCGATTCCAGCCCCTCGTATGTAGATTCCTGCAAAGAGGGGAAGGACCGTACAGGAGCAGACAGCGAGAATCGATCCGGAGACGGACGCAACGGAATAGGAGAGAATTCTTCGGGCCTCTGAGCCGAAATACTTCAGTACCGATGCCTGTGAAACAAAAACGGCGATGGCCCCGGCAATAAAAAAGGCCGGTATGAGACAGGTCAGAACATGCTTTTTTGCGTATTCCTGGAGCATGAGGAATGCCTCCAGGCCGGAGCGCCGAATTACCTGGTCGTCCCAGGGCATGAAATAGGCAGCGATAAATGCCGCAATAATAATAAGAAGCTTTGTTCTTTCCTTCATTTCCTCATCCCGTAATGAACTGAACAGCGAGCGTATTCCCCGCTGCTCGTGGCGGGGTTAGCGAGCGAATAAAAAATATATCTTTCCTTAACAGTGAAGATTTCCCGCAACTTGTTGCGGAGAGCTTCAATAATTGGTCGGAATAGAGCATCCTCTCTGCAGCGGAGCACCCCATTGATCGGAAAATTATTTCCTGCAGATTTTTGCACGATCGATCTCGGGCAGTTTCTCGACGAGTGTTCTGACCTCGCTTTCTTCATTGAGCCACTTCTTTAAATTTCCGAGCATCCTCTTCGCGTAGTCATTTCTTTTTCCATCGGCAAGCATATAGTTTACCCACAATCCATCTTTTTGATATGCGACGAGGCCCGCCTCTTCGAGTACTTTGAGATGCTTCGAGACAGTCGGCTGGGCAAGTCCGAGGGCGCATTCGAGTTCACAGACACACATCGAATCCCGCTCCAGCATTTTAAGAATCTTTACACGGCTGGGATCGGATAATGCCTTCATGACTTTTACAAATTCTCTCATGATACCCCCTTAAGTATATTTATAAATAGCAATATAGCTATTTTTACCTCCATGTCAAGTTTAATGTAAGGGTCAATAGAGTTTTCCTGGAAAAAGTACTGTGTTTCTGGGAGAATATTAATGGGCCTGTATAAAAAAATAGTTTCTGATATTGCCTCTATGAAATGCTGAGGAGTGGGAACGGTTGCTCCTTTTTCTAGTGAGAAAATTACGTTGTTTCCTTATCCAGCTGACGTGACAACTCTTTTCTCGCCCCGGAGACGGGGGGAGCGGGGCTCATTCATCCTTCACGTTTTAAATATTAAAATTGCAACTTTCTAAATTAAGGAAGTGGAGGGTTGCCCTTATAATAGCGTACTCTGTATAAGAGTGCAGGGCTGTTTTTAAGAATAGTGTGGTGGAGTGCATGAAGGAAAAGATTTTGACCTATGCAGCAAAATATCGAACTGCCGTATCTCGGTTCGCGGCAGTTATATTGGTTGGAATTTTATTGATCAGCCACCATTCATTCAGTCAGAAGGGCATCTACGATCTGTTTTTTGAAATAAGCGGAATCTTTCTGATCGGCCTCTGTGTATTGGGAAGATTGTGGACTTCGGTATATATTTCCGGACATAAAACGCATAGATTAATTGTCGAGAGCCCCTACTCCGTAGTTAGGCATCCCCTTTATCTATTCAGTTTTATCGGTACTATCGGCGTTGGATTATTGACGGAAAACCTGTTAATCCTCGGTGTTCTGTTTTTACTCTTTGCCGGATACTATCCCCTGGTTATTTTAGCCGAAGAAGAGAAGTTGCTGAAGAAACATGGGGAAGAATATCTGAACTATATGAGGCGAGTGCCGAGATTTATTCCGAAATTATCATTGCTCGTTGAACCCTCTTCGTTTAACGTAAAAACGATGAAATACCGGAAGGCGTTTTTCGAAACCATTTGGTTCATCTGGCTTTACATACCCCTCGAGATAATAGAACGATTGCATATTGAGGGGATTCTCCCCGTCCTCTTCAGGGTTCCCTAGACAGGAAGTACACAATCACGCTCGTCGTAAAGATAGCAAAGAAAGAACGAGGGCGAAAAACGCCCATCCAAAGCTCTTCGCATATTTCGATATTTCGAGGAATAAAAAAACCCCGGCCGAAGGCCGGGGTCCTTTTATAAAACAGGGAATGAACTGTCATTCCTGCTTAATCAGCTGCACCACTTCCAAGGGGAAGTGTTCCCCAGATGTCCTTATAGATTTCATCCTGAATGTTGACATCCCATACCTTCTTATACTTTCCGTCCTTCATGACATAGAGCTCTTTTGCATTGATGCTGTTCAGGTTTTTCGTCATAGTCCCTTCGATCTTCACGCTTTCATTGATGTGCCGTGCCATGATCCCACGATCAAGATTCGGAACGAAGTAGAACACATTGGTAGCGCCTTCCGAGAGCAATACGAATACGCTTTCAGCTGCGATCACGGGGTCTTCCTTGCCTACCGGGCATGTCTTGCCCTGGGTTACGCAGTTGAAGCCCTGGATCGAACCCGTGAAAGAGGCGCCGATTGCCATCGCCGGGATTAAAACAAACAGCATAACTAACATTATTGGTAACCACGATCTTTTCATTTTCTACCCTCCTCTGATTGTTAAGTTACTTCCGTTAATATTTGAACTTCACCCCTTAATTCTCCATTGGAATAGAGTGCACCACACCACCTGAAATCGTGAGCATTATCCGTCCTGCATCATTTAGATAAAGGAGTCAGTAATATGAATGTGTCTTTGAGAGAAAAGTTTATGGAAATGTTGTCCTGCAGAAAATCGGAATATCGGGTGTCATGATCGTTTGATCATAAACACTGCAATTAGAAATTCCCATAATGTGAAATGAATGTGGAAAATGAAGACGCTGTTGAATAAGCAACCGTCCTTCTTTTCAGAAATCTTTCTCAACCGAGGTATGTACAACGGTCTCTGTAAAAATGTGTTACTATCCAATATCGAATTATCTTCTTTAAAGAACCTGTATTCCTTAATTATTCATCCTTGTTACATAGTATAAGCATAAAAAACGAGATGTCAATAAAATTATTGATAAAAATCAGTTAAATAGACCGAATCGAAGATATCGATAAATTGTGGAAAAGTAGTTAAAATCATAATTATAACAATTGGTTATGTCTGTAAATAAGACCCTTTTTCGAAGGTAATCTTCGCTGGTCACAAGGTAACTTTTTTAAACAACGAGAAGGCAGCTTTCATTCTTAAATATACGGAAATTGTTTTATGGGTACGGTAATTTTTGCAATAAACAGTTTGACATGAGGGCATTTTATATTATTTAATCCAAGTGCTTTATGTCACGGGGAAAATCCAGAATCATTTAATCTATTCTTCAATAGCAATAAGGTCTCTCAGGAAGGTATCATGAATCGGTATATTAATTTTGTGCTACATCATCCGATAGCTGTTTTGATTTTCCTTGCCCTTGCGACGGTGGTATTGACACCGGGAATGACAAGACTGGAGTTTGACAATTCCATCGAGTGTTTCATGCCCCTGAATGACCCGGATTACATCTATTACAATTCGGTAAAAGACCTGCACGGTGACAACGGCAGGTTTGTGATCATGGCGATTTCAGGTGAAGACCTCTGGAGCCCGGAAATATTTCAAAAGATTAATGAGCTTCTTGTGGATCTTGAAGAATACGAGGAGTTTGACGGCGAACGTGAAGCTCGCAGAGTGGTGAGATTCGAAAAACTACTATCGGGAGGTGATGTACAATTCAAGGAAATGCTCTCCGTCTTTGATGATGATCTTGGGTTCGCACGGTTTCTCCGGCGAAAGGTTGAAAAACTCTTTGGTACCATTGATTATTTAGATGAGGATCATCTGAAAAGACTTAAAAAAGAAATAGTAAAGGCCCGTGACTTTAAAAAGCTCGAATTGATCGACGATATCAT
Organism: Deltaproteobacteria bacterium; assembly: GCA_016933215.1. Lineage (GTDB taxonomy): Bacteria > Desulfobacterota > Syntrophia > Syntrophales > UBA2210 > JAFGBH01. Next base: position 8,191 of record JAFGBH010000005.1, read on the forward strand.
CTCCCCCTTAACGGCAAAAGATATATCGGGAGAAAACGATATCCTCGAAACCTATGACCTTATCGAGAAGGACAACGAAGGAAGGCGAATTCTTCCCGCGACGAGAGAAGAATTCCATGACTTTAGACAAAAACTCGAGAGAAACCCGGCCTTTGAGGAAGGGATTTATGCGCGAGACGGGGAGAGTGGAAAAATAACCGATTTCGCCGTCATCATCAAGTTTGTCAATATGCTGGATCAGGACCCCATTGTCAGAGAGGTGAAGGAGATCATTGCAAGCCACGATGGTCTGGACATTACCATTACCGGTGTGCCCGTTGTCAATATCTCCATGCACACCTATATGCAGAGTGATATGTTCATGCTGACGCCGATTGTTTTGCTTGTCGTCATAATCGTATTCTATTTCAATTTCAGATCGGTGCGGGGTGTCATACTCCCCTTTTTCACCCTCGGCATGGCCGAACTCTGGCTCTTCGGACTTATGGGTTATTGCGGATATAAGATTACACCGCTTGGCATTTCCCTTCCACCCCTCATGATAGCCGTGGGGAGTTCCTATTCGATTCACATTCTCAATCAGTATTATGCCGATTTCGATATGATCAGCAAAGAGGGAAAGATGAAGGGACTGCTTCACTCCATGTCCCACATATCCTTGACAGTACTTCTCGCAGGCCTCACCACCTTTATCGCCTTTATAACGCTTACGACGAGTCGAATAGCTGCCGTGAGGGAATGGGGTTTTCTCTCCGCCGTCGGGGTCGTCTTTGCCGTCGTGATATCAAGTTCGTTGATACCATCATGTCTCACGATCATGCCTCACAAAACACCTTCTCTTTTACTCGGAAAAGACAAGGTGCCCAAAAAAACTATTGTTGACAGAATCGTTCTCCTCTTTACAAAAGGGGCCATTATTCACCATCGCAAGGTATTGGCGGTGGTCATTCTGCTTTTGGGGATATCCCTGGTTGGAATATCAAAACTCGAAGTGGAGACAACCTTCCTGAGCTATTTTAAGGATAATGATCCGGTCAGAAAAGACGGTTCTTTTGTCGGTGAAAAATTCGGGGGCGGTGTGGGCTTTAATATTCTCATCGATACGGGAGAGGTCGACGGCGTGAAGAGCCCTCAGTTTCTTGCCATGGTTGAAGACCTGAGGGCGTGGCTGGTAACCGATGAGAATGATGATCTGAATATAGGGAGAACCGATTCATTTACGGACCTGATCAAGACCATGCATATGGCAATGAATAATGATGATCGTGCCATGTTTAAGATACCAGAGGCTAAGAGCGATATCGTCGACTACCTGGAAATTTACTCAGGCGATGATGACGATTCTGACGGGAGGTTTGACGAATTTGAACCCTTTGTGGATTTCGATTTCAGAACGCTGAATCTCCTGACCCGTATGCACGGGAAACGGGACCTTCTTCTCGGAACGGCCGTGACGAAGCATACGGTGAAATCCATATCGGATTATATGGATAAACATTTGCCCGATTCATACTCTTACAGGATTACGGGTTTTCCGACGATGGAGATAAAACTGGTCAATTATGTGATTACGGGCCAATTACAGAGCCTCCTCTATTCCCTGATTGTTGTCGGCATTATCGTTGCCCTCCTTTTCAATCGTTTGAAAGTAGGTCCCCTGGCGCTCATTCCGATGAGCGTCGCCGTTATTATCAACTTTGGCATCATGGGATGGTTCGGTGTTAAGCTCGACATGGCGACATCGATTATTGCCGCAGTCACTATCGGTATCGGCGTGGACGATACCATCCATTTCCTGAATACCTTCAGACACAACAGGGTAAGGGGCTACAGCATCGATGAGACAATCGCCCGGACCTCTGCCGTTTCGGGAAAGGCCATCGTCTTTACCTCACTGGCGCTCATATTGGGCCATCTGGTCCTGGTTGTATCGAACTTCATTCCTGTGATATTATTCGGTATCCTGATGGCGGGTACAATGATTGCCACAACCATAGGAGCGCTTCTAATACTCCCCTCGGTGATCAAATGTACCGCAATTGATCTCAGCATATACGAGCCAAAAACGGCGGTGGGAAAATATTTGAACATAGGGAGGATCTTCGGTCTCGAGCAGGAGGAGCAGTAGAGGAAAACTGTTCCCTTTTTGCCACTCCGTTTTGGCGAGACATCTCTCTAAAAAAGAATCACTATATGTTGACGCCGCAGGTGAGAAAATGTAGTAAATTCAAATTGCTATTCTTACAATGTTCGATTATAATGATATACCATAATCGACTGCCTATTCAAAAAACTTCCTCAGGAAACAAGCTCTCTCGGACATCACTCGAAACGTAAACATTTCAGCTGCCTCAAAAGTATGCGGAAGACGATGAAAGAGAAACCATCCCCCAATCGGCTGATACATGAAAAAAGTCCCTATCTGCAGCAGCATGCCTATAATCCCGTCGAATGGTACCCCTGGGGGGAAGAGGCATTCGAGAGGGCCACGAGAGAAAATAAACCTGTTTTTCTTTCCATCGGGTATTCAACCTGTCACTGGTGTCATGTGATGGCCCATGAATCGTTCGAAAATCGCGATGTCGCCCGGCTAATGAATGACTATTTTGTCAATGTTAAGGTGGACCGCGAAGAGCGTACCGATATTGATAAGATATACATGACGGTCTCACAGATAATGACGGGGAGCGGGGGATGGCCCCTCACTATAATCATGACCCCCGATAAGAAGCCTTTTTTCGCCGGGACCTATATCCCACGGGAAAATCGCTTCGGCAGACCCGGCATGATGGAACTTCTTCCAAGAATCAACGAGATCTGGAAAACTCGAAAAAATGAGGTAATCGAGAGTGCCGGCCGGATTGTGACAGAGCTCAAATCGAGGTCAGGGGATCTTGAAAAGGGAACACCGGAAAAGAGCATCCTCGTTTCGGCCTACGATCAGCTGGAGGGACTCTTTGATAATGTAAATGGCGGTTTCGGTGGTGCACCCAAATTTCCCTCTCCCCAGAATCTGGTTTTTCTTCTCCGCTACTGGAAGAGAAGCGGGAACGCACATGCTCTTCACATGGTGGAAAAAACCCTTCAGGCAATGCGGCGGGGCGGAATATACGATCATGTGGGATTCGGGTTTCACCGGTATTCCGTCGATGAGAAATGGTTTCTGCCCCACTTTGAAAAAATGCTCTACGATCAGGCAATGCTCTCCTTTGTCTATAGCGAGGCATATCAGGCAACGGGCAGGAAAGAGTATGAAAAGACAGCACGTGAGGTCTTCAGCTACGTACTGGACCACATGACCGCTCCCACAGGAGGGTTCTACTCTGCCGAGGATGCGGACAGCGAGGGAGAGGAGGGGAAATTCTACCTCTGGACGAAGGAAGAGATGGAGGGTGTTCTGGATACAAAAGAAGCGGCGATTATTATCGATCGCTTCGGCCTGGAAGGGAGTGGTAATTTTCAGGAGGAGGGGAGAGGCGGAAAAACGGGCAGGAACATACTTTCTTTGCAAGAGGAACCATCCCGGCCTGCCGGTCGTTATGGCCTGTCGGAAAGAGAGCGTGACGAAGCGGTAGAGAGGGCACGGAGAAAATTATATGACCTAAGGAAGAAACGGGTCCATCCACTGAAGGATGAGAAGATACTCACCGACTGGAATGGACTTATGATTGCCGCTCTTGCAAAAGGGGGACAGGTTTTCGATGAGACAGGCTATATCAAAGCGGCGGAGAGGGGGACAGAATGTATCCTGAGCAATATGATGAGAGGCGATGGCCGGCTGCTCCATTGTTTCAAGGGTAATGAGTCGGGAATAGCGGCGAATCTGGATGACTATGCCTTTCTGATATGGGGATTGATCGAGCTCTTCGAGTCAAACTTCAAGGTGGAATATTTAAGAACGGCCCTTGCTCTCACCGATGATCTCATCAAATATTTCTGGGATGAAAAGGAAGGAGGATTCTACTATACCCCTTCTGATGGCGAAAATCTCCTCGTACGTCAAAAGGAGATCTACGGAGGAGCGATCCCCTCGGGTAATTCAATTGCCATGTGGAATATGATCCGCCTCAGCCAGTTGTCGTCGAGGTCCGAATTGCTGGACAAGGCGTATGAGACAGGGGCTGCTTTTTTTACAACAGTGAGACAATCGCCGGCAGCCTATGCAGAGCTTATGGTGGCCTATGACCTTGCCTTTGGCCCATCCTATGAAGTGGTTGTAGCCGGCATCCCGAAAGCCAGAGATACCGAGTCGATGATAGGGGCCCTGCGGACTCATTTTTTACCACACGTAGCAGTTATTGTGAGGCCGACCAACCAAGAACAGCCGGAGATTACAGAGATCGCCGAATTTACCAGAGATCATCAGACAATTGCGGGAAAGACGGCAGCCTATGTGTGCATGAACGGCGCCTGCAGATTGCCCACCACTGACATACCGGTCATGCTGGATTTCCTTGCCCGGTAGAACTACGTTCCTTTCTCTTTGCCAATAAAGGCATTTATTGTTAGAATGAGGCATTATTGAGGGGTTTCAATCGAACTGAGCAGCGAAGGTATTCCCCGTTGCGTCCAGTTGGGAATGCGGGGAATAAAAAACAAATTTTTGTACCATTCGGAGATTTTGAGCAACTTGTCGGAGTTATACGGGATTGCTGGTAGCTTCAATGGCAATGGGGGGCACTGATTATAGAATCGAATAATGAACGGGGAGGTGAAGTATGGAAGGTTTGATAGAGAAGGTACAGGAACTCGCTACATTATACGGGTTTAAGGTGATCGCTGCCATCGTAATTTTTGTCGTAGGTCGATGGATCGCGAAGTTAATTGAGAAATTAATTGTGAGAATTATGAACAACAGGAAAATAGATCCTGCCATCGTTTCCTTTACGGAAAGTCTGACCTATATAGCGTTGATGGCGTTTATCGTCATAGCGGCTCTTGCCCAGCTCGGGATACAGACGACGTCGTTTATTGCGATCATCGGTGCCGCAGGCCTGGCAATCGGCTTGGCACTGCAGGGATCGCTGGCGAATTTCGCCGCTGGATTCCTCATGCTCATATTTAAACCCTTCAAAATTGGAGATTATATCGACGGTGGCGGGGCCTCGGGTACCGTTGAGAAGATTCAGATCTTTACCACCCAGCTAAATACCGTGGACAATAAGGTAATTATCATTCCTAATTCAAGGATAATGGGTGACAATATCGTCAATTATTCCGCAAAGGATATGAGGCGGGTTGATATGCTCTTCGGGGTAAGCTACGGCGATGATCTGGACAAGGTGAAAAAGATATTAAAAGACATCATGGATGGTGATGAAAGAATACTCAAAGAGCCCGAGGTTATGATTGTCTTGAAAGCACTTGCCGACAGCAGCGTAAATTTTGAGGTGAGGGCGTGGGTAAAGACGGCGAATTACTGGGGGGTCTACTTTGACACCATGATTGCGGTAAAAAAGCGCTTCGATTCGGAAGGCGTAAGCATTCCCTTCCCCCAGACAGATGTTCACTTCTACGAACATAAGTGAGTCCTCCTCTAAAAGGTGTTCTCTTTCGAACATTGGGGAATAAGCGTATGCCGGGAAGGGCGTAATATGAAACTCGAGGAATATTTTGAGATCACAAAAGGAATAGGGGTCCTCGCAACGGCCGATTCGACGGGAGGTGTCAATGCCGCGGTCTATGCCCGCCCCCATTTTATGGCCGATGATGAGATCGCCTTCATTATGACCGATCGATTAACCCATAAAAACCTTCAATCAAATTCGAAGGCGGTCTATCTCTTTAAGGAATCGGGGGATGCCTACAAGGGAAAGAGGCTCTACTGTTCGAAAGTCAAGGAAGAAAAGGACAGTGATCTCATCAACAAATTGAGGAAGAGAAAACATTCTTCCCCGACGAGCGGAGATGAAGGGGCGACGAGATATCTGGTCTATTTTCGTATCGATAGAGTGCTGCCGCTCATCGGGGACAGGGATTGATCTGACGCATACTGAGAGGCTATGAGGCCATGGGTATCTTTATGACCGGAGGGACTGGGTTTGTGGGATCCATGCTCGCGAGAGACCTCGCGGAGAGGGGGCATGAGATTACAATTCTCACGCGACCGGGAGAGAAAAAGCCTGCAGGGTTTAAGGAAGGGACGGTCAATTTTCTCGAGGGAGATCCCTCCGGGAAGGGTTCGTGGCAGGTAGAGGCCTCTCACTGCGAGGTTTTTATCAATCTTGCCGGCGCATCGATATTTTCACGCTGGAACAGCGAGACAAAAAGGGCAATCAGGGAAAGTCGGATTCTGACGACCAGACACCTTGTTGAGGCCATCGCCATGAGAGAGGGTAAAGAGACCACACTTCTCAGTACCTCTGCCGTGGGATATTACGGTTTTCACGACGACGAAGTGCTGAACGAAAGGGACACCGCCGGGAGTGATTTTCTTGCGACCGTTGCCGCCGATTGGGAAAAAGAGGCCTTAGAGGCATCAAAATTCGGTGCCCGCGTCGTTATCTGCCGGTTCGGTATTGTACTGGGAAAGGGAGGCGGCGCCATAAGCCAGATGATTCCCCTTTTCAAATACTGGATGGGGAGCCCCCTTGGGAGCGGAAGGCAATGGTTTTCCTGGATCCATGAAAGGGATCTTTGGAATATCTATTCCTTTCTCCTGGAGCACAAGGAGATCAGTGGGCCTGTCAATTGCTCGTCGCCCAATCCGGTTCGCAACCGGGAAATGACCCAAGCCCTGGCGAAGGCCCTCGGAAAACCGCTTTTTCTCCCGGCAGTCCCATCCTTTGTCCTGAGATTCATGCTCGGCGAGTTCGGAGATATACTATTGAAAGGCCAGCGGGTATATCCCGGACGATTAATGGAAGAGGGATTTGATTTCATATTTTCCGACATTGGAGAGGCATTGAAGGATATTGTAACCGATTGATTAATTCAGGTTTCTCCGGTGTTAATTTAATTTCCATAATTTCGGGGGATGTGAGAATCCCTCTCCCCGTGGCAGGGTATCTTTGTTTCCGCACCCCGGCTGAACCCTGGCCGAAATTTCTTTCCTGTCGTTTATCGTATCGGTTCCTCTGCGAGAACCTCTCCCGATGTTGTTAACCTTTTATTTGTTGAAAATTGTAACAAAACGATGTATTAGACCCTGCCTTTTTGTTTATTATCAAAGGTGATGTGAAAAAACTGTTTAAAAACAGTTTTTAGAAGCTATTGAAGAAAGGAAATTACTACATATATGCCAGCATCAGTCATGACCTTATTCCCCTTCATGCTGAACGGGATGGAAGCAATGAAAATTCCGCTGGAGCTTACGGCAGAGTTTGCCCTCAAGGACTTTCGGGGGGCATCAGCGGGTTTGGATATACTGAAGAATACACATGATGCCCAGATAGAGGTATCCAGAAATTTTCTGCCCCTTGTGGCTCCTCTTTGTAAAGAGGAATCCTGCAAAGAACTGCTCGATCTGTATCAGGAAGGGAGTAATGCCTTTTTCAGTTTTTACCGGAAGAATCTCCTGAGGCCACTCCTTCGTTTTTATGAGGAGCGGGAAGGAGAGCTGGAGTTTCTGAACCTCTTTACCGATGAGCATCCTCCTCAGGATTGGAGCGTTGAGTATGACCGGTCAAATATCCTTCTTGACCTCCCGGGTTTACGGTGTATCGATATATCAGCAAATTTGAGACACTCAATTGACAATTACACGGTGATATTCGCACCAAGGGCCGGTCATCACTCCAACATTGCCGAGCGGGTGGCCCTCTTTTTGAGAGGTCAGGGTCTCACGCGGATGGCGATTGTGGAACAGAAGTGTGCCGAGGACATCCCGCTCTATGTCGGCGGCAGACGGCATCATGAAAACTTCGAAGGGCAGGTTCGGCAATATACGGAAATTCTTGAGCATCTTAAAGGGAAAACGGGGGTTCCGCCCCATCTTGTTGCCGTATGTCAGCCGGGTCCGCTTCTTATGACGACCCTCATCCTGAGGCCCGATCTGGGCAAGACCTTCGGTTCTGCCGGTGCGCCGATGCATACCGAGGCGGAGCGGGGTTTTCTAACGGATTTTGCCCGTTCAATGGGAAAAAACTATATTGAACGGCTTACCGCTCTTTTCGGGCAAACGGTATGTGACGATCGGCCGGGGAGCGGAAGAGAGATCTTTGACGGTCGTCTTCATGTGCTCGGCTTTTACCTCCTCTCCATGGATCAGCACGTAAAAAATTTCAGGCAGCTTCTCGATGATCTCAAAAGCGGCAAGAGTGAATCCGCCGAGAAACAGAAGGCCTTTTATGAGTGGTATAATTATGTTCAGTCCTTCCCCCGGAGTTTTATCGAAGATACCTACAAAAAGATCTTTGTGGGAAATGAGCTGATACGGGGTGATCTTGTCATCGATGGAAAGACTGTGGGAATCGGGGACTATCCGGGATCGGTTCCCCTGTGGGCACTCGGCGGAAACAAGGACAATATTGCGCCGCCCCTTCAGGCAACGGGACATATGGGGCTTATTGAAGCGGTACCCGAGGAAGACAAACTCACGCTCGTCTGCAATGGGGGGCACATGGCCCTTTTCCGCTCCCAGACGGTGCTCGGTGAATATTATACAAAAATAGCCCGGTTCATCCTTGATCGAAGCGATCTTACATTACTGTAGGTTCCGCCTGTGATGAGAAAAAGAGAAAGGGCTTCCTATTTATTTCGTATCGTTTTCATCCTTTGAGTCTTTGTCAGTCGATGAGAAGCCTGTGAAGGGGTGTTGAAATGGCGAGAGGCTCTCCATTGCCTCCCGTGCCTTTGATGAGAGATCGGTGCTGAGGTCGAGCCACTTTCTGAACTGTTCATCCATTTCGTTTTTGTAAATCAAGTAGTTGTCAATTGTCTTCATAAGGTACTTATCAAAAAATTCTTTGAGAATGTTGTCTCCGTATTGTATAATCACATGAAGCAAGGGTGCGGGTAAAAGAATGTTCTTTGTCTTTGCTTCTTCGACGATGATCTGTGTGAGAATGAATGCCGTGACATCCTCCCCTGTCTTCGCATCTACCACCTTGACCGCCTTTCCCTCTCGTATCAAATCGGATACCCGATTCAGTGTTACATACTCGCTTTTGTCCGTATTGTAGAGACGTCTGTTCGCATACTTCTTTATAAGGACCTTTTTTGTCATGACTTCGTTCTCCTTTTATCGGCGGCAATTATATATGCTACATTGCAAAATATTATTACGCAAGAAAAAATGTTGATGCATATTATATTTTAATAAACAAAAACTTAAGCTCGTATATACTATTTAAAATAATTTTGTGCAACGCACCATTTTTTCCTTGACAAGAGCAAAATCGTTCATATAATAGGGGCATATCAAAATTAAAACGTGAGGAGGATGATAACATGGAACCGTTAGGATTTACAAAGCAAATGATCGATTTTTATAAGGCCACATTCGATAACACCTTTAATGCAATGGTGATGATACAGGAGCAGATCGAAAAAGTGTCCGGTATTGCATTGCAACAGGCATCGTGGCTCCCAGAAGAGGGAATAAAGGCGATCAATGAATGGACCGACGCCTACAAGAAAAGTCGGGAGGAATTTAAGAGCCTTGTCGATGAAAACTTCGAGAAGGTGGAAGATTTTTTTAGTAAGGCGCAGAAGTAACACGATACACACCAAAAAATACGCTTTAAGGGAGGAGAAGGCAATGGACCAGAAAGAATTACTCAAAAAAATGATAGAGTTTAACAAAACATCCTTTGACAACAGTTTCAGCGCCATGGTTATGATACAGAACCAGACGGAACAAATGGTGAATACGCTTCTCGAGCAAGCCACATGGATTCCGGCAGAGGGGAAGAAAGCGATCAGCGAGTGGGTGGATTCCTACAAGAATGGAAGAGAGACCTTCAAAAAGGCCGTTGACGACAGCTTCAAAAAGGTGGAAGACTCTTTTGGGGGAGCGGCAAAGGCAAAGGGAAAATAGTTAGTGATGGAATGGCGGAGCGTAATGATTCTGCCATTCCTTCCTTTTATTATTGCGCCCCGGGCTGAGGGTTTTTTCTAACTTTCATTGATGACAAGAGGGTGTCCTGATGATGAATTCCTTCGATAATACGACTGAGTTTTTCAGTTTTCTGTCGCAGTATCCTGAAAAGATGTGGAAGACATACATGAAAATGGTGTCAGCCACACTGGAGAAAAACAAAGCCACCCAGCTTTACTGGGATGGTGTCTTGAAATATTTTCACGATTTTGTCGAAGCCTATTGGATAGCCGTGGGCTATTTTGGCGTTGCGGAACGAAAAAATTTCATGACCGTTCCGATGTGGCAGAACTTTATTGACTATCTTGGATTACTGCAGCTGAACCTGCAACTTGCCGCCGATGCGATCACAAGCAGCTATAAGGTCTCCAGCGATTACCACCTGAAGGAACTGGTGGAATCCTTTTCTGCCTTCATGAATACCGTCATGGATCTTGAGGGCGAAGATATAGAGTCTTTTGCCTCCAAGCAGGCCCGGTTAATGGATCGTGTGGTGCACGTCTATCCCAAGGCAATTGAAGATATCAGGGCTGAATTTGGATTCCATTTCGACGAGGGTGGCTACGTCAAGACGGCCGAAACGGATCGCTTTTACCTCTATCAGGTTCTTCCCCAAAAAAAGAACATAAAGGTCAGGAAGAACGGTAAACCTGTCATAGTGGTTCCGCCATACGTACTTGGGGCCAATGTCCTCGCCTTTTTGCCGGGAGAAAATAAGAGTTACGTTCACAACTTTGCCAATCAAGGAATTCCCATCTATATTCGAATCAATAAAGATATTGCAAGCACTCCCGCCTTTCAGGTTATGAACGGTGATGACGATGCACGGGATACGAGGTATTTCTGCGAGTTATTGAAGGAGAAGCATGGAAGGCCCGTTACCGTGAACGGCTACTGCCAGGGCGGTTTCAATGCACTCTGCGATATCCTTTCAGGGGAGCTCGACGGCCTCGTTGATGCCCTCATTACCTGTGTCTCTCCCATGGATGGGACGCGGAGCAGGGGTCTGGGTGATTTTCTGAAGATCATGCTGCCGCAGCGATTTAACGACCTTACCTTCGGTACCAAGATCATGCCGGGTGGAAACAGGGTGGCCGATGGAAAACTGATGGGGTGGGTGTATAAAGTCAAGGCGATTCAGGACGAATTTCCCCTGGTGAACCTTTACCGTGATATGATGATGCTCGGCTCGGGGAGCGGAGAAGAAGTGAAAATCAATAAAACGGTAGCCGCGATTCAGCACTGGCTTCGATACGAGCGTGTCGACCTTCCCATGGGTATTACGGAGATCAGCTTTGCCTCCTATAACACACCCATTACGAAGGACGGAACACTGCCCGTTACACTTTTCGGAAGAAAGCTCAATCTTCATCGTATTCCTGAAAAGGGGATTAAGTGGCTGATCTGTTACGGAGAGACGGACAACCTCGTGGAAAAAGAGACAGCCCTGGCGCCATGTGACTTCATCGATGTCGAAGTCTCAGCGTTTCCGAAAGGGCATCTTGCCATTGCCACATCGTGGTCAAACCCGAAATCCGATTGTGCCCTTCATACCCGTTTTGGAGAAAAGCGATACAGAGGGCCTGTTCTCTTCCAGCTTGATCTGGAAGAGGAGATGAACAAGAAAGGTGAAAAACATGGATAAACAATTTGTAAAATTCTGGGCCAGTTTTCTTACCAATTACCTGAAAACACAGGAACAGATGGAGGATATGTCCACGTGGATAGCTCAGGGTTTCAAGGGCTTCGATGAATTGACCGAGCTCTTTCAGAAGTCCTACGGCCTTGACCGGTTGAGTGAATCAACGGCGAACTATCTTGCCATGTGGGAGCAGTCAACAAAGGACTTCGAACGGTCCCTCACCGAATACCTCGCTCTTATGGGAGTGGTGCCAAAGCAAGAGCACCTGGAACTCGTGGAAAAATACGAAGCACTAAAGGAAAAATCAGAGTCACAGGAAGAAACGATTATACATCTCAGGCAGCTTCTCCTTAAGGGCGAACAGCTCGATCAGAAGGAATTCCGCACCGGATTTGAGGAACTTATCAAAAAACAGTCCGATGATTTCCAGAGGCTTATTAAAGATGTGGGAGAAGGTGTCGTAGAGAAGGAATCGGAAAAGAAGAAACCTTCTGCCACGGAAAAAAAGAAATCTGCTGCCTCGGGAAAGAGCGTGAAAAAGAGGAGCATTGCGAAAAAGGCCGTAGCAAAGAAATAACGTTACCGGTGTTTTGTCTGAAAAGGAAAGCGTCTTCCTCCGCTTCCGTGCGCTACGTTTTTGGCTTCTTCCTTGGGCTTATGAGGGCTTCACCATCAAGTACGACTGTCCCTTCCTGATTTTTGCAGGTTGTTGAGAACCTCACCCGGTTTTCTTCCTTGTTGATTTCGAGTGCCTCCACCCTGGCGGTTATTGTATCTCCGATTCGCACGGGGGCTAGAAACTTCAGGGTCTGCTGTATATAGATCGAACCCGGTCCGGGAAGTTTTGTTCCCAGGATAGCAGAGATGAACCCGGCGGAAAGCATGCCGTGGGCGATCCTTGTCTTGAAAAATGTCTTTTCGGCATAGGCCTCGTTCAGATGAGCGGGATTGAAATCCCCCGTTATCCCCGCATAGAGATAAATGTCAGTCTCGGAAACAGTCTTTGCGAATTCTACCGAATCTCCCACCTTGATTTCATCAATTGTCTTTCCTATCATAGGTCGTTACCTCTCCTTCTTTGACTCTGACCTGAGAGGGCGCAGGAGCAAAGAGGAATTGAAGCTCCCCGTAATCCCTTATAACTCCGACACATTGCGGGGAATGCGCTTGCTGGTCAATTCAATTCCCTCAAAACCAGGAGCGGTGGCTCCACATATCTTCCTTCATATCCTTCATGTCTTCCTTCAGCCGAAGATAGAGCGAGGCATTCTGTATTGCAAGGCCGCCCTGATTGGCAAGCGCCGTGGCGAACATTATTTCGTCTTCGGTGAATTCGCGCTCCTCACGACAGTAAAGTCTTAACACTCCCACCACTTTGTCCCTTGTTTTTATCGGTACGCAGAGTATTGAGACAATTCCCTCTTCCTTTTTTTCATCGCGGTACTGGACACCCGGATCGACGGCGGCATTTTTCACAACCACCGGTTTTCCCTCAAGGGCCTGGGCAATACTCTTTTCTGCCGATACCGGTCCCTTTTTAAGGTACTCATCACTCAATCCGTAACTCGCCACGAGTTTCAGTGTCCGTTCATCCTCGTCGAGGAGACGGACGGAAACGGCTTTTACGTCAAAGGCCTGAGCAATATCCTCGGACATTATACCCATAATCTTTTTTACATCGAGACTGGCATTGATGCTGGCTGCCAGATCGTGAAATATTCGCGTGTTTTCCCGTATGCGTCTCACGAGACGGGCATGCTGTATGGCGATACCCCCCTGCTCGGCAAGTGCGGAGAGAAATTCTATCTCTTCTTTCGTAAACTTTCGGGGTGTTGCCGTGTAAAGCGCCAGGATACCGATGGCACGTCCCTCTTCGAGGACGGGCACTACTAATATCGAGGCGATGCCCTCCTTTATTTTGGCCTCATGATTTTCCACATGGGGATCCGTGGTGGCATCATAAATGGCAATATGTCCCCCATGGATTATATCCTGCACCACTTTCCGGGCATTAATCGGCTTTGAATGCAGATAGTCCTTTGACAGCCCCTTCTGAGCTCCTCCGACAAATACGTCCCGTTTCTTATCAAACAGAAAGAGGCTTGCCGCCTTTCCCTGCATCGTATCAATGGCGCTTTCGACAATGAGATTCAGAAGTTCCCCTTTGTCAAAGGTCGATCCGAATTTTCTGCTTACCTTGCAGAACGTTTTAAAATAGTTATTCTTCTTGGCCATCTTTTTACTCCGTCTCTTATCGCTTCGGTTTTGGTCCCGCCGTTCGCGAAGGCCTTGCTCTTTGAGGTGCTTTCTTCGGGACGGGCTTTTTATCCTTTATTCCGGTTTTCGGTGCGGTGCTGTTTTTTTCCCGCTCTCCGAGCCATTTTACAATCTTGGGTACAAATTCCTTCTGTGTTTTGCCACTGACGTAAATTCCTATATGACCCGTATCGAGACATACATCTTCCGTATCTGTGCTTCCCACCTTGCTCGTGAGCACTTCAGCGGCCCCCGGTGGGACGAGATGATCGTACTGCCCGTATATATTTAACACCGGCATGGTAATCTTTTTCAGATTGACTCGTTTACCACCCAGTTTCATCCTGCTCTTTATCAGAAGGTTTTTCTGATAGCAATCCTTTACAAACTGCCGGAATGTCTCGCCAGGCACATCGGGACTGTCAAAAATCCATTTTTCCATGCGAATGAAATTTTCCACAAATGTCTTGTTATCCATATTTTCAAGAAAACCGACATATTTATCGATCATCAGGCGTGCCGGATTAAGCAGAAGGAACCCGAAGTTCATCATGTCTCCCGGCATATTGCCGAAAGCATCGATCATGCGGTCCGCATCGATATTCCGCATCCATATATGGAGGAGACCCTGGTCGGTATCGAAATTGGTGGGGCATACGGTGGTGATAAGGTTCTTGATCTTTTCGGGGTGGAGTGCCGCGTACATGACGCAAAAACTACCTCCCATGCAGATCCCCATCAGGTTAATTTTCTCGAATCCTGTATGCTGACGGATAAAATCAATAACATTGTCCATATACCCGTTCACATGATCGTCGATGGTGAGGAACTTGTCCTTTCGTGTGGGATAGCCCCAGTCGATCATGTAGAGGTCGACGCCCGCTTTCTGAAAACTATCGACGACGCTCCTCCCGGGCTGAAGATCAAGCATGGTTTCTCTGTTAATGAGAGCATAGACGACGACAAGTGGCGTTGTGACACCATCCCTTCCCACGCTGGTGGGGGCATAATGCTTCAATTTTACCCTGTCTTCCTCATAGACGATCTCGTAAGGGGTGGATGCGATCGATGTGTCGAGCTGACCGAGAAGAATGTCCGACGCCTTCTGAACGCGGTCCTGCACCTTCTCGGCATCCTCGGCAAGGTGTCTCAGGATAGTATCGACGGGTATTTTGGGTTGTTCCATCTGCTGTCCTCCTGAAGAGAGGCTCCACTAATCTTTGCTTTGGTCCTTTTCCAGTTTTCTTACCTTCTTTTTCAAGTGATAAATCTCCCGGTATAACTCGTCCATTTCCCTCGTAGTCGGTACCGGAACCGACTGGAGAGAATCCTGGAGTATCTGATCGCGTGCACTCAGATAATCTTCAAAGGTATTGAGGGTTTCACTGAGAGTCTCTGCATATTCGGGTGATTTAAAGAGGGTCATATAGTGACCTTCTAAAATCTTGATCCACATGCGATAGTAATCCTGCGAGTTTTCGGGTAACCGGCCCTCTTTTGTCAGTTCTTCAAGCTTCTGCTGCAAAACCTTGACCGATTTCTCGATCGGGAGATAGAGAAGACGGAGAAATTCGGCAAATGATATCTGAAAGGTATGGTATTTATCGAGGGTATCATCAAGGCGTTCCTGATAAAAGCGTGTGAGACCAAGCTGAGGGACCTTGAAAAAGGGACTCAATTCTTTCTCGTAGATATCGGCACAGACCCTGAAAATGTTCTCATCCAGCTTATCGAACTTGAAGGCCTCCGTGTCCTCTCCTATCCGCCCCAGTTTCTCCATAATCTGTTGCTGAATGCGAAAATATCCTTCCCAGACGGAACCGATTGTTCTCGTTATTATTTCGGGAACGGCAGCGGCGCCCTTCGTCACTGCATCCATTGCTTTGGGTTCCCTCAGGACCGAGGACATGGTTGACCACATTTTCATGGTCGATTCAAATGATTCCTGAAATTTATTGTCAGTCTTTTTCTGGAAGCCCTCGGGCATCCCGTAGGTGTCGGAAGAAGAGGGGCCTGGAAGAGCCGTCGATTTCCAGAACTCATCAGCCGTCTTCATCCATGCCTCGAGAAGTGACCCGTACATCGCCTCATGACCTTTGCCTTGATTCATCCCTGCCCTCGCCTAAGTACCTAAATAATTGCATAAATTATTATGAAGGTCAATCTTTTCCCTCTCCCTTTCTTAACAAAGGGTTGTCTCGCCTGGTCTCCTTTGTTTTAGCCTTTCACCTAAAAGTCGTGCAGTTTCTCGGGGACAAAATCCGTTTTGACCTCCTTTACACCGGGGAGGGCCTTTACCGCGTCAACCAGCCTGTCTCTCGACTCGAGGGCGTTAATCATGCCAATGATGATAACGATGCCAAGCTCGGGAACCTCTACGTTGAAATCGCGAGGTCTCATGGCCGTTTTCCTGATTTCGGCCTCGACGTTTTTTAAAAGGGAGAGACGTTTCATGGCGTCGATCGAATCGATACCGCATACATTGAGTGCCTCGGAACGTGAGGTGGCGATAATCAGTTCGACCGCTCCCTCAAGCCCGAGTTTGTCCCTGTTGATGGTAAGGTCATAGAGGGAAGGGTCGTTGAGATCCATGTTAAAGGCGAATTTCATAAAACCGGTCCGATCACTGTCGCTCTTCTGAATCATTTTTTCTGCCGTCCGTCGCTCCAGGTTCATGCTTTCCATCAGATGTGTAATGCGCGAGGAGAGGGAGGCGTGGATGCTGATGTGAAAGGCACACCCGAAATCCCTGAGAAGAAAGGGTGCCCCATGGCCGAGAATGATTCCTTCCCCGCGACCTGCCACTTCATAGACCACCGCCTCCATCAGTTCCTGATATGTCTGAGGTTTGAGGTCCAGAAGCCGGCTGAGAAGACCCGGGGCCTTTTCATCAAGGCTCTTCAGATCTTTCTTCGACAGTCCCGATGCGAGGGCCTCTTTTTGAAGCCTTTCGTCGTCGTAAAGTTCAACCTTGATCTCATCGGCAACTCGCTGGGCTATCAGATGTCCCTCGCACCCGATACCCGTGGTTATGGTAATAAGTGACATGGCCTGTTCTCCTTTTCTCTTTAGGTCATTACATCTTCAGCCCAGCTGAGTGCAGCGGCGACAGTGGGAAATCCGATGGTGCTTGTCAGGATTCTGAGGGCGTGACGCACCTCCTCCGGTTTTGCTCCTGCTTTCAGGGCCCTCCGTGTGTGGCTGTGCACGGCTCCTTCGGAGCGGATAGCGGTTGCGGCCGCAAGCTGGATGAGATGGGTTGTTTTTTCATTAAGGGGACCCTCTTCCTTTGCGACCTTTCCCAACCGTTCGACGGCATTGAAGAATTTTTTATTTTCTTTCCTGATGTGCTGGTAACGCGCCGGTAATTTTTCTCCTGCCATGATGTCCTCCTTCTATCGGTTATTTGAAAACCTTTTTAAGAAGATCGGTAACACGTGCGGCCGGATCGGTGCGGATTTTTGCCTCCTCTTCGGCGAGCATCAGAAAAAGACCGTCCAGTGACCGCTCTGTCACATACGTATCGAGGTCAACACTAAGACTTCCTGCGAAGGGAATCGTTTGTACTTTTTCATGCAGGTTCTGGTATGCGCGGGTTGCACCCACCTCCGACATGGAACTTTTTACCATCGGCTTGAAGATCTCCTCGAGTTTCCCGTAGGTTTTGTCCTTGAAGTAGAGGGTGGCTTCATTCTCGCTTCCCTTGAGGATCCTTTGTGCATCCGTTATGGTCATTTCACCGATGGCCTCCACGAAGATTGTCTGTGCTGCCGGTGCCGCCTGTTCTGCGGCACGGTTCATGCTCTTCTCGAAGGTGTCAACCTGTGTTCCGTATCCTGCAACCCTCAGGAGCTTTTCCACCTTCTCGACCGGTCCGGGAAGTGGTATCCTGATTTTGGGGTTATCGTAATATCCGTTTACCCGTGACACGGTCCCGATTGCCTTTTCTGTGCCAATTTGAAGCGCCTCTTTGAGTCCCTGAATCATTTCGCTCTCAGTCGTGATTTTTTCTCCCTTCAGCATTTCCCCCACTGTATCTTTAAGAAAGTCTCCGAATTTACCGTATGAAGAGGTGGAGGCACATACAAAAAGCAACACGAAAAAAAGGTTGAGGACCACATGGATTTGCTTTTTACTTTGCATCGTCAGGCCTCCTTTTCAGGGTAATTCTTGACCGGGGGCGCCCCCGCAAGCCCCGCCCTGTGAGCGGGGAGCTTCACTATGGAGATCGAGCCCTCCCTCCAATCCCTATTGGCTTTTGAAAAGACCTTTCATAAGGTCCTTCGCCCCTTCTTCCAGGGATTTCGTCTCACCCTCCAGGCTTTTCTGAAGGGTTTCCTTGATATCCTCAGGCTTGGGGAGTTTTCCCTCGAGCCCCTGTTTCAGAAGGCTCTTGAGGTCCGGAGCAAATTTAGGTGACGAAAAGGTGCCCGTGACGAGGACGGGGACTGTGATACCCGAACGATCGGCCATGTCGCCCTGTCCTTTCAGGGTGGTGACGAATTTCGGTTCTATTCTGAAGTCCAGGGTTTCCTTCGGGATATCCGCATCGCCTTTTGCAGTGACCCGAATAAGGGGCGACGTGAGCTTCGTCTCCTGTGTCGACACCACCCCTTTTGCGGCGGTGAAGGGTACACGAAGTTCGGAAAAGTCGGTGCGCGGTTTTTCTCCCCCTGTCTCGGCAAGACCGAAGGCCGCTTTTGCGTTTCGCACCATTCCCGCCAGGTCTATCCCCTTGATGGCGCCGTCATTGAAGAGGAGTTCTCCCCCTCCGCTCAGAGATTTCTTGATTACCTCGGCGTTATCCCCCGACATCTGAAGGGCCAGATCGGCCTTAACGGTGCCTTCGAGGAAGTCCTTATCCATAACGTCCCTGAGAAACGGATTGACCTGAATGCCGTCGGTCGTGATGTCAACGTTAGTTTTTGGTGTGTCCTCCTTAACATTGAGCAGACCCTTTATAGCGGCACTTCCCCCGTAGAGATCAAGTGTCGCAGGTTCCAGTGTGAAGACGCCATTCCGCCCGGTGCATTTGATGCTGAGGTTCTGGATACGGGCGTTACTTATTTTCAGGTTCCCGATTGTTGCGGCACCGTCCAGGACGAGTTTTCGAAGCGGTGTGTAGTCGGTCTTTTCCCGGCCCGACGGCTTTGCTTCCGCCTCCTTTTTGTCACCCCCATTTTCCGGAGGGGGAAGGTACCGATCGAGATCAATGCCGTCCAGGGCAAGATCAAATGTTATGTTCGGCTTATCAAGTTCTTTGATGCCGGCAGAAAA
This sequence comes from Deltaproteobacteria bacterium, assembly GCA_016933215.1. GTDB lineage: Bacteria > Desulfobacterota > Syntrophia > Syntrophales > UBA2210 > JAFGBH01. Next base: position 27,405 of record JAFGBH010000005.1, read on the forward strand.
ATTAAGTGTTGAATCATCAAGGACGAGCGTACCTTTGGAGACCGACACCGCGTCAGGTGTGCCCTTCATCCCTGCTTTGAAAGATACTTTCTCTATCACCTTCGGGTCTTTCGTCTTTACGGGGAAGGGGAGGTCGAGACGCTCCATCAGTTTTTTTGGAGAAAAGGGTGAGACCGCAATGGTCAGATCAAACTGGGGTTTTTCCGCAGGGCTGGTAATAATGCCCGAAAGGGCCAGAGCTATCTCTTCAAGCGCCTGCGCCTTGAGATCAAGCGGTATGATTCCTTTCCCCGGATCCTTTCCCACTGGCCCTATGGTTCCCTCCAGAGATACCGGGTTTTTGTCCACCAGTGACGAAACGAAAAGCGTGATGGGTTTATCAAGAGACACGTCCTCGAGACGAATCGTGAGATCCGTTATTTCACGGCGCTCCCCTTTGGTGTGATCGAGCCAGAGGACCGATCCCTTTGTGATGGCAAGCTCTCCCAGAATAAAGTCTTTGATGGGAAGCCCTCCTGCCTTTTCCCCTTCAGCTTTTTTTTCTTTTACCCCCTCTTTTGCTTCGGCTGGTGGAGGTCCCAGACCTTCCCAGCTCGTTCGGCCGTCCTTCCCTGTCTCCAGGACGATCCTGGCACCTTCCACCATGAATCGCTTCACCTGGATGTCCCTGGTGATAAGCGGGAGAAGTTTGACCCTCACTTCGAAGGACTCGATGCTCACAAAGTCCTTTTCTTCAAAACCCTCGGGATTTCCCAGGTGCAGATCGGAAAAGGAGATTCCCGCCCAGGGGAAGAGGGATAGATCGAAATCACCGCCAAGGGTGAAGGGGCGTCCCGTTGCCTCGGTGACCTTTCTTTCGAGCTGGGGTTTATACTTCTGGATATCCACGAATTGAGGCACGATGATGAGTGCCGCGATTACGAGGACGATGAGAACCCCACAGACAATCAATGCCCATTTTATGGCCTTCATGGTTAACCTCCTGAAAGCTTTAGCTATACGTCTCTGTTGCGTTTATCTTTTATGCGCTCTGTGCAGTGTCTGGTGTCGACTTTTTGAACCTGACATGAGAAAAGGGAGCCTCTTTGCCCTATGAGAAGGATACGTAAAAATGGAAGGAAATTTTAACATTTGCAGGTGCTCGCGTCAAATAGATATTTTATATCTCTTCGAAAGGGCGTAAATCTGACCAGCGCGAGAAAGAGAGGAATAAATCTTTTGAGTTGTATCACCGGAGTCGGTACTCTCAGGAATATGAACTCAACGCTCGGAGATTCCCCGCAACATGTCGGAGCAAAAGCGGAGATCCCGCTTATACAGGATTGCGGGGAACTTTAATGAATGGGAAATCAAATTGACAAGGGAAAGGGTATAAAACGCTTTTTATTTTATCGCTCTTCATGGTAATCTGCATACTTAGTGCTTGCTTTTCCTTATGTCTATAAAATGGCATCGGGGAAAACGACGAAAATGAGGTGAGAAATGGTGGTCGCAACCAATGGGTGGAGAAGGTTTGTCATTTCAGTGATTCTTGTCATCGCCGTTTTCCTGTCATTCATCGCAGCGAATGCTGAAGAAAAAGTCACGGCGGCTCCGCCTGTCACGGCATCGGTGCCGATAGAGACCATGACCGTTCAGGCACAGGATCTTCCCATTGTTATCGAAACAGTGGGGCGAATACGACCCGATCGTGAAGTCCTTATTAGTGCCGAGATTCCGGGGAAAATTGAAAGTTATGGGGCCGACGTCGGTGACAGGGTTACAAAGAATCAGCTTCTGGTAGAGATCGAACCCACCGACTACCGGCTTGCCCTCCGGGAGGCCGAAGCCAACCTCACCGCGGCGATGATCCATCTTTCTTCAACCCGGAAGGCCTATGAGCGTTTTCAGACACTCCTCCCGAAAAAGGTCATTTCGCAGGATAATTTTGACAAGGTAGAAGCGGAATTCGAGGCCGCACAGGCACGGAAGGAACAGGCCGAGGTAGGGGTTGCAATTACCCGTGAACGCCTGGCGAAGGCGAGCATACGGGCGCCCTTTTCGGGGATGGTGGCTAAAAGGCATATTGAAAAGGGACAGTGGATCGCCGCCGGGATGCCGATGATGAGTATCCTGGATCTCAGAAGGGTGAGGGCCAAGGTTTTTTTGACCGAAAAGGATTTTGTTCACATCGACCGCGAGGACCCCGTGAAAATTGTTGCCGAGGCGCATCCCGAGAGGTCGCTCTCGGGTTCCATCGACAGGATCGATATCGAGGCTGATACCATGACCAATACCTTCGGCGTTGAAATCCTCGTCGATAACCCCGCCACCATCCTGAAGGCGGGGATGTCGGTTCGAACCTTTATTACCGTTCGTGTCCTCAGGGATATCATACTCATCCCCCAGAACGTTGTCATTTTCCGCGACAGGGGAACTGAGGTTTTTATTGTCGGGGATGACGGAAAGGCCGAAGTCCGGGCTGTGAAGCTGGGACAGAGAAGCGGCAATCTCATTCAGGTAACGGAGGGTCTCGGTGTCGGGGACAGGCTCATCGTCAAGGGACAGAATTACGTCAAAACGGGGACTGTTGTAACCGTCTCATTAACCCATCAGTAGGCCGGATAGGATGAAATTTTTTCGTTTTATCATCCAGTATGCACGAATATTTACACTCCTGGTAATTATTCTCCCTGTCGTGGCAGGTGTGGCGGCGTACCTGAATCTGCCGAAGGAAGGTTCGCCCGAGATCGTGGTCCCTGTAGCCCTCGTTATTACACCCTATGTGGGCGCCTCCCCGTTGGAGGTGGAACGTCTCGTCACCAATCCCCTCGAAGATGCCCTCTCTGATCTTTCCGATATGAAGGAGATGCGGTCCTACTCCGCCGAGAGTGTCTCGATAATCGTAACCGAATTCGATATCGAGGCCGACATGGAGCAGATGCTCCAGAAGCTGCGGGACAAGGTGGCCGAGGCCCGGAAGGAGCTTCCCGATGACGTTGAGGATACGGAAGTTGAAGAGATAAATTTTACCGAAATTCCGATCATGCTCATCTCCATCGTTGGGGATATGGACCCCCTGCGGCTTAAACGCCTTGCCGAGGATGCGGCCGATGAATTGAAGCTCCTGCCCGAGGTCCTCGATACGGAAGTGGCGGGGGGGCTGACGCGAGAGATCAATATCTATCTCGATCCCGTTCGTATCAATCAGTTCGGGCTCACCATCCTTGACGTGCTCGGTGCCGTCAGGACCTCCGATATCAGCATACCCGGGGGAACCATTACCGTCTCAGACAGAAAATTTACCCTGAGAAGCTTCACCGAGGTGAAGAAGGTCTCCGACTACGCCATGATACCCCTCGTTGAGAGGGCTGACAGGGTGGTTTTTCTGGGAGACGTGGCCGACATAGTCGACGGTCACGACGAGGAAATCTCCTACTCCCGGGTCAAGGGGGAGCCCTCGGTGACGATCGCCGTCACAAAGCGTTCGGGGGCGAATATTCTCGAAACATCTGATAAGGTGAAGGAAAAAATAAAGGCCCTTGAGACCGAATTTCCCAACGGCGTCTCTGCCGTTGTCACCGCCGACCAGTCCAAATATATCAAGCAGAGTTTCCAGGTCATGAATAACTCGGCCGTCACGGGACTTATTATTGTCATTATCGTGCTCTGCTTCGCCATGGGGCTTCGAAACTCGATTATTACCTCCTTTGCCATTCCGCTCTCGCTTCTCATGACCTTTATCCTCCTCACTATCTTCGGTCTCACCAATAATGACATGGTCCGTTTTTCCCTCGTGCTCTGCATCGGGCTTTTGGTAGACAATGCGATTATTGTCGTGGAGAGCGCCTATTATCACTACCAGCTCGGCAAGGACCGCATTACCGCCATCGTTGACGGCGTGTCCGAAGTGGCGCTCCCCGTCGTATCGGCCACGCTTACCACGATATCCGCCTTTCTCCCCATGCTGCTCATGACGGGAGTGACGGGAAAATTCATGGGATTCATGCCGAAAACGGTATCCATCGCCCTTCTGTCATCCCTTATTGTTGCCCTCATTGCCAATCCCCTCATCCTCTCCCGTTTCATGGGAAGGACCGTAAAAACGGGAAGGATCGTAAGCCCCGAAGAAGACCTCCGAAGGTTGAAGCAAATATATAAGAGGGGCGTTGTCTGGGCCCTCAACCACCGGATCTTTATCATAGTAATCCTGACCGTCGGGATGCTTTCCGTAGGTGCCGTATTCGCTTTCAAGGTGATCAAGGTCGAGATGTTTCCCGACGCCGATTTTGACTATATCTACATCACCGTCGAGACGCCGCCGGGAAGCGACGTGGACGTCACAAATGACGTTTCTCTCAGGGTTGAGGATATCATCATGGACAACGTCCCCGAAGCGGTGCGAGTGGTCTCGACGACAGGGTTCAAGGGGCAGAGCGCCTTTGAGTTCAGTTACGGGGGAACGGAGTCAAACTTCGCGGAGATCACCATCGAACTTCTGGAAAACAAGGAATACCGACGGCCGTCGCACAAGGAAATCCAGAGAAGAATCAGGCCTCTACTCGATGCCGTACCGGGGGCGAATATCAGATTCAGGCCCATCGAATGGGGGCCTCCCACGGGGAGCCCCATCAGCGTGAAACTCTTCGGCCACGATATTGAGACCCTGAACCGTATCAGCGATGATATAAAGAACATCCTTGCAGACATTCCGGGAGCGATTGAAATCGAGGACGACTTTCAGAGTGCCCCGCCGGAGCTCAAGGTTCATGTCGACCGTGCCAGGGCAGCCTCTCTGGGAGTGCCGCTCTCTTCGGTTTCCCAGACACTACGGGGGGCGACTGCAGGTCTCAAGGTAAAAGACTTCAGGGACGAACAGGATGTCTCCAAAAAATATGATCTCACCGTCAGGTTTTCACCGGAATCGAGAAGGAGTGTGGAGCTTCTCGACAGGGTAAAGATTCGTTCAAAGAGCGGGAATCTGGTTCCCCTCGGCAGTTTTGCCACGGTAAACGAGGGGGCCGGTATCAACCGTCTGAGGCATATCGATCGAAGGCGCGTGGTGAGGATCACGGGACAGAACCGTGATCGTTCCGCCGTTGAGATCACGAAGGAACTGCAGGACAGACTGGTAGACTATCCGATGCCGAAGGGGTACTATGTCTCCTATGCCGGAGACATCATGGAGACGGAGGAATCCTTCGCGAGCCTGAGGCTCGCCTACCTTGTTGCCTTTATCCTGATCCTCACGATTCTTGTGGCCCAGTTCAATTCCTTTTTTCAACCCTTCGCCATCATGGCGGCGCTTCCCCTTTCCGTCCTGGGTGCCATGGCGGGGCTCCTGCTGACGGGGAATAATTTCTCCATCATGAGCTTCATAGGCCTCGTGGGACTCTCCGGCATTGTCGTGAACGATTCCATCGTCCTCGTCGATCGGATCAACCGGACGCGCCGCAAGGGGAAGGATATATTCGAGGCGATCGTTGAGGCGGGTCAACACCGTCTCCGCCCCATTATTTCGACGACACTCACCACCATCGGCGGTCTCATCACGCTTACCATTACCGATGAGCTTTGGGAGGGGCTCGGTGTCGTCATTATCTTCGGCATCGCCTTTGCGACGATGCTGACGCTGGTGGTTGTGCCCGTTGCCTACACCATATTTGACGCCTTCGGCTATCATGTCGTGTCGGCGATAAAGGGGGCACGGTGGAACGAGAAACCGGAGGGTCGGCATTTTCATGTATCAAACCGGCGGTGGGCCCGCACAAAGGTCACCCTGATTCTGCTCTTTCAGACCCTCGTGGTGGCAGGATTTTTGAGATTCACCGGCATCGCCCAGGGTCTTGTCGAGAGCTATCAGTCGGCAACGATCCAGGCACCAACCCTCCTGAAAGAGATCATCGAAGGAATCGTTGTATATATGTTCCTCTTTCTGCAGGCGGGGGGGCTTTTATTAGTGATCTTCATACCCGCCATCTTCGGCTTTGTCTACCTCAAGTGTCTCAGAAACTGCGAGGGCTATTACCTGGCCATTATTGATGACGGTCTTGTCATCACCTCGCCGGTGGAGCGACTGAAAATCGATGCCCGCGATATATCGGAAGTGAGGAAATCGAGTCTTACTGGATCTCTCATCGTCAAGGCAGGGCTCCGGCGCATTACCATCGGCGATATCACCGAAGAGGGAAAGGTGCCGGAAAAGACCTCACTTGCACGGTGGCTCGCCGCACCGGCACCGTCACGAAAGGACATCAGCCGGAACCGAGACGTCCTCTACAAGGCCCTCAATGGTCTCATGGGAGGATAGAGCGAAAGAGCGGAAGGATAATTATCCTCTCGGGCTCGACGAGGGGCTGGTCGTACCGGCATGAGAGACAGGAAATGCAGCCTTTCGAGAGAGAAGAATAAATTGGTGTGAAAAGCTGTTCCTTTTGCCCTCGCCTTCGTGTATAATAACCCTCAATTACAACCGGTTACTCTCTGAGTTACGCATCTGATTCAGCTCACCCCTTGAGCCAGTATTCCATCCCTTCGGTCTCCCGCATACGGCCGGTTGTCAGAGCTCTTTCAATTTCTGCAGCAAATACTTTTCCGCCGGTTACCGTGTCACTTTTGCCCTGCACCCTACAGGCGGCAAGCTGTGCCGGAGACCGACCAAACTGATGCAACACTTTAAAAGGAGGACTATCATGACGGAACAAGTCTATAAGCAGGTCGAACTGACAGGCTCATCAAAGAAAGGATTTCAGGAGGCCATAGAGAACGCCATAACACAGGCTGCGAAAACCATCCATGCGATGCGATGGTTTCAGGTCGTCGACACGCGCGGTCACATCCAGGACGGGAAGGTGGCCTACTGGCAGGTCACGATAAAGCTCGGATTTACCGTGGATAATCCGGATTAATTCCGAAGAGGATAGCAGAATAACTCATGAGATCAAGGATGTCGTGTGGTAATACCGTCAAGACTTCTTTGCCTGCTCGGATGTGCGTGCCCTGTGTCATAAATTTTACTTCCTCCTCGATTTTAGGAAGAGAGGGGGCAGGGCACAGCTATCCTGCTCGGTATGGTGTGAAACACATTTCACATTCCGAGTATGAAACATGTCATTGCATTTCCTGTCGGATTTCATAACATGAAGGACAAAGAAATTAAAAGTAACTCTATGATGTTCTTTGAGAACCGATAAAGGCAAACTGCTCGTGAGGGCAGGACGCAAAGCTATGGGTCTCCTTCGGGACGATTGCCAGGCCGCCGAAGTTTTCACGTTCCCTTCGTTTACCCCCCTTTTTTTAGTACATTTCTTTCGCTGATCCCCGATCAATTGTTCTCGTTTCCTGTGATCCTCTCAACCCATGGTAGGCGGCGTTTCTGCTTTTTCGCGAACCTTTGAGGTAATCGGTTAAAAAGTGATGAGTGTCACAAACATTTCGAGAGTAGGGGTGTTATGGAAAAGCTCTGTATTGTGAAAAGGCGAAAAAGGCGAATTCCGGGATTTGAGCTTGTGCCCGATCTTGAGACTCAGGCGGAGATGGCATCCTGTTTTCGTGAAAATGTCTATGATCTTTTATCATACTCGGCGAACAATCAGTTCAATGTAAAGAAGGCGGCGGATAGTGCCCCGAGGCCGCTCCCGGAAACATCGGAGAATGTTGTCTCATTGCATTTGACCGCCGAGCAATGTGACTCCATTCTCTCGGGCAACTTTGAAGGCTATTTAGCCGAAGGAGTATCGTACGCCATGAACCTTGAGACAAAGCATCATGAAGATGGTCATATCACGTTGAATCTTCATTTTGACACCTTGCGCAATCACAGTATGCTGAAGTTCGAGCATGTCTGTGGAATGCTCGGCGTCAGCAGGAGCTTCCTGAAGAGGCTCGTCAAAGCGAAAACGTTAAAGAGCTATAAGCTGGGACGACTGAGGCGTTTTTCCCTTGACGACGTCCTTGAATATCTTACAGAGAATGAAGATACGCAATGATATGTCAAGTGAACTCATATGTCGAAGGCAATCCTTGTGTGTGTGTGTGTGTGTGTATATATATGTCACACTGGATAGCGCAGTAAGTGAAGGAGGTGAGGACCATGTATTATCACTATTGGGGTCTTGAAAAGCCGCCCTTTGATAACGTTCCTGATCCATCCATGTACGTCGACTGTCATATATCAATGGAAAACGCCATTGCAGAGAGCCTCTTTGCCATTGAAGAGGGGGGTGAATGTATTGCCGTCATCGTCGGTGATGTCGGTCTGGGGAAGACCTTGTCACTTCGAATGATTCTCGATGCTCTTGATCAGGAGAAATACAAAATAGCCCTTATCACCAATCCCGGTATTACCTTCATCCAGCTCCTGAAAGAGATAATCGGCCAGCTGACAGGAAAGCAGTGCGAGAGGAGCCGAAAACTGGATCTTCTGGAGATATTCAATAAGATCCTCTTCGAGACCATCGATGAAGGCAAGAAGGTGCTCATATTTATTGACGAGGCAAACGCAATCAGGCCCACGAATCTTGAAAGCCTGAGATTGCTCACCAATATGCAGGATGATCAGAGAAACCTTTTTTCCATGGTATTGGCGGGGCAGGTCGAGCTTGCGAGGCGGCTGGAACATCCCAGGAGGGCCAATCTGTTTCAGCGGATCGGGACCTATTGCATCATTGATAAAATTCAATCCGAGGAATTGGTGAAGGCCTATGTCAAGACCCGTTTGAAGCTCGCCGGAGGAACACGAAAAATTTTCACCGACGATACCTTTGCCCCCCTGTGGAAATATTCTGAGTATGGCGTTCCGCGTCTTATCAATAAGATCTGCAAGCTTTGCCTAAAGGCAGGTGAGACGAACGGGTTCGACGTCATCGATGGAAAGGCGGTTGAAGAAATCGGGCACCGGTTTGAAAAGGTGACCGGTCCCGCCGTTCAAAAGAGAAAACCGCGGAAACGGTCGGTTGAACCCGCGGTCCAAAATCGTATTCACGACGAGGGCGTCGTTCTCTCCTATAAAAAAGGTGACGACGATGCGGGTAAGGATCGCCCTGAGAAAGCTGCTGCCGAAGCGGGCAGAAAGAAGGAAGCGCAAGGGGCTCTGAAGAGCGCTGTTGCCCTCGTTGCGAAGGGAGAGGAATCGGGTAAAGGGTCGAAGTCCCCCCCCAAAGCGGTGGGTACACAACCGGAAGTCGATACCGGCGATACACCCCCGTCTCCCGCTACGCAACCGATGAAGGTAACCATCGGCGGCAGAAGTATTACCATCACTATCCCCTTTGATGTTACCGAACGGGCACAGAGGTCGAGCGGAGAGTACCGACTGAAGCTTGCAGGGGTTCTTGCGGCAGAGGCGCTGAAACAGAACCCGCAGCTGGTGGCATCTCATCTTGCTGACCCCGTGAACATCTGGGGGGAACTCAGGGAGTCCTTTCTCGCTCTCTTCGGCAGCGAGAAAAGGGCCAATGTGATGTAGAATGCCGGTGGAGAGTGCGTGATTGTCAGGAGGCGGTAAGCAATGGGGAAAAGAGATCAGGCGTCTCAATGGTTTAAGAAGGGCTGTCACTATGACAGCCTTGAGCCGGATTCCGACAGGGCCGTGGAGGCCTATCGAGAAAGCCTCGCCTGTGACGAAACATATACCGATGCATACGTGAACCTCGGCTTCATCTTTTTGGGAAGAGGGGAGTATGATGAGGCGCTCCGATGCTTTGAAAAAGTCGTGAAACTGGAACCCGCCAATCCCGAAGCCTATAATAATCTGGGATATGCCTACGAGACAGCTGAGCGAACGGGAAGCGCCAAGATGATGTACCGGCGTGCCCTGGAACTGGATCCCGAAAATATTGAGGCAATGATCAATATCGCCCATGTCCTCGAGCTGGAGGGGGACTATCATGGCGCCGTCTCGGAGTATGAAAGGGCAATCAACAGCAACGCCGGTGCTGCCGCCCCCCACTTCTGCCTTGCCGTCTTATATGACCGGCATGATATGTTTGACGAAGCCATCGAGGAATATCACCATGTTCTGGAAATAGACGGCGGGTATCTCAAGGCAATCTTCAATCTGGGGAATGTCTATGTTCAGCTCGGCGATTACGACCGCGCCATCGAGGCCTACGAACGGGTCTTGCAACTGGATCCCGACTGTGTCGATGCCTGGAGTAGCCTCGGCTCCATCAGCGAAGAACCCAGGGCGCGGGAAAAAGCACGGGCGGTCTTTAAACAGTCCTTTCTATCCTACGCGAATACCTCTCTGTCCCAGTAATCTTACCGATACGATTGTGCGAAGGTCTGATAACTCATGCCTGTTCGTGGCGTTCAAAGCCGGCATCGGAGCCTCGGGATTCCCCTTCCGCCTTTTTTAGAATGGAACGGGAATAGAAGAGGGTGACGAGCGCCGCCGCCCAGGTGATGAAAAAGATGCCCCACCAGATTCCGAGGAGTCCCCATCCGGCGACGCCGACGAGGAGATAAAAGACGATAACCGGTGCCGCCACCTGGCGGGCGAGACCGAGCCAGATCGCATACATCGGTCGCTTTACCCCTTGAAGTGCGGCCACGTTCACGAAGAGTATCACGTAGGCGAAAAAGACGAGAGAATCGATCCTGAGAAACACCTTCCCGATTTCGATGACGGACCCGTCGTCGGTGAAGACGTCCATGAGAGGGACGGCACCGGCGAAGACGGCAATCGTCCCGAACACCATGAGGACACCGCCGTAGGTGAGGGCGCGGTTCAGCGTTTCTCTGATGCGGTCGAAGAACCCCGCTCCATTGTTCTGGGCAACGATGGTGAGTGTCGCCACATTGAGGCCGATGGTGGGAAGGAGTATGATCTGCTCGACCCGGGTGGCGATACCGTAGGCAGCCACCGCCTCCTTCCCGAACTTGCTCACGAAGAAGGTGATGACGAAGATTCCGAGGGCAACGCTCATCATGCTGATACTGGCGGGGAAGCCCTGGCGGGCGATGTCCCTGAAGGGGCGGGCCTTCGGAAAAATCTCTTTCACATCCTTTCCTGCAATGAGGCGCGTCTTGTAAACCCTGAAGCCGAGATAGAGGCACCCCACAATCTGAACGAGCACCGTGGCGAGTGCAATCCCCGTGATTCCGAGGCGCGGGACGCCGAGACCCCCGTAGATAAACCAGGGGTCGAGAATTATGTTCATAAAAAACCCGATAATCAGGAAATTCCTGAAGGATTTCGTGTCACCCAGGGCGGTGAGAATCGCGTTGAACATATAGGAGAGCATGAAAAAGACGGTCCCGATAAAGATGGTGTCCATATAGATGAGGCTGTCAGACAGGTAGGCATCGGAGGCGCCGAGGAGTGTAAAGAGAACAGGTGCCGTCAGACAGCCGATGAGGGTAATCGCGATTGCCGTCAGAACGCCGAAGGTAATCCCCTGGATGGCGATGAGCCTGGCTTCCGTTCTGTTTCCCGCGCCGAGAGCGTTGGCGATGAGGGCCGTCGTCCCCGTCGATACGCCGACCCCCATGGCGATGATGATGAAAAAGACGGGGAGTGAGAGCGAAAGGGCGGCCACGACCTGTGTCGATATGAGGCCGCCGAAGAAGGTATCCACCACGTTGAACATGGTGTTGAAGAAATACCCAACCGAGGCGGGGATGGCGATCCGCCGGATCAGCGCCGGTACCGGTTCCGTGGTGAGGTCTCTATATCTGTTCATCTCTCGGGCCCGCATCAGGAAAAATGACAAAATGGAAAGGGTTCCATTTTATGGTTTCTGCCGGTGAGACGATTCGAGGTGAATCTCCCCGGTAAGGAAGCCGAAGGCGAATAATAGATTCCTTTTATAGTGCGCCCCTTGAACCTGCCTCCAAAGCGGGGCTTGCGGGTGCGCCCCCGGTCAATTGCTTTTCTGGGCGCGCGGGGGCCCCGCCTAGTTATTGCCGGTAGCAGAAGCCTCTGCGTTCGTCCTGGGCGGAAGCGGTCGTTGTGCCCTGAGCTCCTTCACCTCTCTGAAATCGCCCGTTGCACGCGCCCGCTCTTCCGCCTCATCCATGAGGAGCTTCCACTCGCGCCTGGCCTCTCGATAGGCAGTGAGCTTCTCCCTGTATGCTTTACGGGAGAGAACCCGCGCTTCGCGCGCGGCCTTTTGTTCATGGTAACGGTTCAGTGCCTCCGGTCCCCGTTCGCGGGCGCTGGCCTCTTTTTCTTCTTCCATCCAGGCCTTGAACTCCTTGCTCGACATTTGTATGTCAGAGGCGGCCTCTTCGGCAAGGCGTTTGCCCTCTCCCGATAGACCCTCCTCTCCGGATGCGGTCCCTTCCTGACGCAGGCCGGCGCTTACCGTTTCTTTTTGCTTGTCCATGCTATCTGTCGAAGGGGAAGGGGCGTCTGTCGTTTCACCGGGAGAGGCCGCCGGTGCGTGAACGGCACTCCTGTCCGTTTCACGAAACGTTTCTCCCCTTTCATGACCATACCAGTAAAAGGCGAAAAGGCTGACGAGGATCAGCACGCCTCCGGCGACGATGAAATGAATGGTACGCATGATCCCTCCTGTTTCAACAAATAAGGTATAGCGAGGCGGTTTCTTCCTGTCAAATGGCAAATGACGGTAATAATGCAGGAACCCCCCGCAGGCCTGGTTGCTGTAAAAGCGGTGTCATTCATTTGAACCGCACCCATAACAATCAAAAAATAGGGGGCGTGGAAACGCCCCCTATTGCATGGTGAAAACTGTCTGGATTACGGCAGGGTGCCGTCCGCCGGGGTGACGAGGAAGCCGTCGATCCAGATGCCGCCCATGTCTCCGTCATCTTCGTAACCGCTTCCGCCGGTCACCGTGATGAATGCGGCGCTGTTCGATGAGACCATTTTCTGAGAGCCGATCGCCACGACCCCGCCGTTCCCAGCGAAGAACTCCAGGGAATCACCGCCGTTACAGTAGAGACTGCCGCTGTTCGTGACTTCATCGACACCAAAGAGATAGAACTCACCGCCGTACCCGCCTATGGAAGGATCACCACTTGCCAGTCCTCCGGTGGCAAAGACATCGCCGGCGTTGAGAGAAGATGCGGAGGAAGAAATCTCGATGTAGCCGCCATAACCAGCATAGGTCATTCCGCCCGTTGCCTCTCCTCCGAGTGCCGTGATATCTCCCGTGTTTTCGACGTAGTCATGACCGTAGAGCGAGACCCAGCCGCCGTAGCCGCCATTGTATCCGGTGCCGCCCGATATATCGATATCGCCGGAGTTCAGGCACACCGTAAAGCCCGAGTAGAATTCGCCCTCGGCATCGAGATCTACCCAGCCGCCATCGCCGGCCCAGTTGTATCCGTCAAGGAGGGCGTCACCGCCGACGGCCACGATATCGACACGGTTCGCCACGGGTCCCGCGGGGAAGGAAGTATACTCATCATACCCGTAAAAGGAGTCTTCCGTATACACCTCGACGCCGCCGGCGCAGCCGCCGTAACCGCCGTCTCCGCCGCTCGCGTCAATGAGTGTATAGCCGAGGAGCTCCGTGAAATTGACGGGCGGGAACACCTCATCTTCGTAGGAATCGTTGTAGACCCACATACCCCCGGCGTAACCGCCGTTAAAGCCATCGCCGCCGTTGAGGGAGATATTGCCCGTGATCTGGATCATGCCGGGAGCAACGGGTTCACCGTCGTACATATCTGTGCTGGGATAGACATAGACCACGAAACCACCACCGTAGCCGCCCCAGTAGTAGTCGCCGGCAGCATCACCGCCGTTCCCCACGATCTCTCCCGTGCTGATGACCTTACCCCCCCGTGCCTCGAGGTAGATGAGCCCGGCGAAGCCGCCGTAGCCCGACGTTGTGGCCGAGCCGCCGCTTGCGTAAAGATTTCCCGCGTTGATACAGTCGCCGGCATATTCGTTTCCTGCATAGGCTTCTATAAGACCGGCCCAGCCGCCGTAGCCGTCACCGTTACCGCCGTTGCAGTAAAGGTTGCCGGAGTTGTGCAGGCTTCCCGCATCGGGCTCGAAATGGATCAGGCCGCCGTAGCCTCCCCAGCCGCCGTAACCCACGGAACCTGTCCCCCCGTTGGCATAGAGGGCGCCCGTATTGTAGACCGCCCATTCGGAATCGAGATGGATCTCGCCGGCCCAGCCGCCCTGGGCGCCGTTCCCGCCGGAGATGTCGATTGTCCCCGTATTGATGAGAGTGCCGCCGTATTCAGTTTGGGCGTCAACATCGACATAGCCGCCGTGACCTCCCCAGCCGAGTCCGAGACCGTCACCGCCTGACGCATCGATCGTGCCCTGAAGAAGCGCCCCGTTGTAGTTCCAGACGTAGATCTCGACGGCGCCGGCGTCACCGCCGCTGTCACCCATAGAGTCGGCATCATCACCGGCGGTATTGATCATCGACCCCTGTGTCGTGGTGAAGTGACCGTCGACATAGAGATAGAGGGAGCCCTTGTCGGGACTCTCGGGAAGATTCGCGGTTTCGACCGTGCCCGCAATCACCACGTCATCTTCGAACTCCAGGTAGGCTCTCGTGCCCCCATCGTCGTTGAGATCCAGGGTGAGCGTCACCCCCGCCGCCACCTTAAGACCCGTCGCAATATTGGCCTCGTCATCAGGATCCCCGCTCACATACTGGTAGAGATAGTCGTTGCCCTCGAGCAGATAGAGATCTCCTGGTTCCAGTGTACCTGCCTCGTATACTTCAACTGTAGTATTCGTTGTGACGATGACGCCGTTATCCCCCAGTTCTTCCGGATATACCGGAGTGGGGACCGTTACGTCCGCGTCGAGGGTCCTGGTCTTGACATAGAGGCCCGCACTGCCATAGGTGTAAATGCCCAGCTGACCGCCATACCCGCCGAACCAACCGTCACTCTCGCCCTCTCCGCCTTTCAGGGAGATGACGAAATTTCCATTGTCCCCCGTGGGCTCGTCAAGATCACCAACGATATCGCAACAGTCGCCGCCGCTGTAATACTTCTTGGTAATATCGTCACCGCACCCAAGGGTACCCAGCGAGATGAGAATTACACAGAATAGAATCCAATACCGGTGTTTCATATTCCTTACCTCCTTTCTCTCTCCTTTTTTCGTTGTGGTAGTACTTTTCCTCAAGGATTGCTGAAAAACACCCTATAATCATCTTCCCGAAGAAGGGGAAGACTCTTCCTCAAAGCAACTGCAAGAAGGCAATTTTCTCAAAGAAGAGGTCCGGATCGAGATACGGTATCAGCCGGTGTGTGATCTTACGTTCTGGTTGATTATTCGGCATGAAAAACAGAAACGCTTTCGAGAACCGAAATACAATTATCACAGATAATAACGTCTTGCTATCGGCCTGTCAATATGGAAAATAAGGAAATGCATATTTTTTTGTCGGGTTTTCCTGTCTAATTGACGTCTTCGAGGAAAAAGAGCGAGGGCTGGATGCCGAGTGACGAGGGGTGGATGCCCCGCAGGATCTCTCGTGCAGTTGTGCCTTTCTTCAGTTCCTCGGCGGCGAGGTCCACCGTTTCACCCCTCGTGTAGCCTCCCTTTCCGTCGTCGGCGAGGAGCATGATGAGGGGGCGCGTCCGCTCCGATTCGTCCGGGTAGTCCACCACCAGTCCCATCTCGCCGCTGTCGAGCTCCAGGATGGTCCCTATCGGGTAGAGCCCCATCATGTTGATGAAGCTCTTCAGGAGGAGCGCGTCGAACTTCTTTCCCGCCTCAGCCCACATCATACGCAGTGCCTCGTCGGGCGTGAAGGTCCTCGGCCGGTAGCCGCGCTCCGAGGTCAGTGCGTCATAGGTGTCGGCGATGTGAAGTATCTGTCCGAAGAGGCTGACCTGTTGGACGAAGTGCGTTTCGGGATATCCCGAGAGATCGGCATTGAGGTGGTGCTCAAAGGGGCCGAGAATCGTTCTCATTTTGAGGGTGCGCGATGCATGCAGCCACAGGATTCGTCTCACACCGGTGAGCGGATGCTTTCTCATCTCTTCCCACTCCTCACCGCTGAGCGTGCCCGGTTTCATGAGGATATCCTTCGATACCTCCACCTTGCCCAGATCGTGAAAGAGCCCGCTGATGGCGAGCTGTTCGAGAAAGATGTGCGACAGTCCCAGGCGCTTGCCGAGGCAGAGGCAGAGGAGGGCCACGTTGACCGAGTGGGTATAGGTGTAATCGTCGTAGTCCCGGATGGTCGTGAGTCCCAGAAGAAGGGTGTCATCCTCCCTGACGAGATCCACCATGGTCTGGGCCAGGCGCCTCGCCTTTCTGACCCCTGCGGCACCCTGATGGGAGACCTTGTCGGCTACCTCTTTCACGGTGACCACGGCGTCGATGTAGGCCTGCTTCGCCCTCTCCTTCCTCTTGAGGACGAGACTGGGGGGCTCCTTTTTCTGTTCCTTCAGGGCGTTCACCCATGAAAGGCCCTTTTCCTTAAGCGTCTTCTCAAGCCATTCGGGGGGATTCTCATCTATGAGGGAATCG
Organism: Deltaproteobacteria bacterium; assembly: GCA_016933215.1. Classification (GTDB taxonomy): domain Bacteria; phylum Desulfobacterota; class Syntrophia; order Syntrophales; family UBA2210; genus JAFGBH01. The sequence goes on from JAFGBH010000005.1 coordinate 43,813, forward strand.
TTCAGAAGGTGTGCGAAGGTGGTAAGATCATCCGGCGCGACGTCGGTGAAGGGGGAAAGAAAATGGAAGCCCTCGAGTCCCCGCTGGGGAAAATATTCGAGCATCTCATTGATGATCGGGAATGTTTCCTTGCGGTAGAGAAGCTTCTCTCCCTGTATGTAGAACCGCCCCCGCCATATCTGGATCTTCAGGTCTTCTCCCTCGGACATCAGGGAGACGACACGATGAAATGCGGCACTGCTTTCTTTGACCAGCTGATTGTTGTCCTGATGGATCTGGACGGTGTTGAGCAGGTGGTGGAGGGCCCTGATGCAACGACCACCGAGATGTTCCGATTCCGTTTTTCTCTTCGGCATGGCGACAAAGGCTCCTTCAGTTTCCCTGTTTTTCCATGGCCCGTTTCGCTTCGCGCCTCACGCTCGGATAGAATGAGCGGCTGGCGTCTTCGAGGACCTGCCGGGCTTCATCGGTCCCCATTGTGCTGAGGGCGATGGCAGCGCCCCTGCGACGGGCAGCTTTCCAGAACCGGGGCATCCATCCCTGGCGAAAAAGAACCCGACGCAGAAAGGGAAGGGAGCGGAGCGAACCGCATTTCCCCAATGCCCTGTAGCATGCAAGGATGTGGTTATCATCGGTACGCCGGTGGTTTCCCTTCTCAAGGTAGTCGATGAGGAGCTCTTCGGCAACGCTGTTCCTTGCGGCAGCCAGGTGATCGAGAATAAGGCTGTGAAGGGATTCATTGTCTTCGTCGATAAGGTGAAAAAGTTTTTTTATGCCCTCGGGGTCCCTTTTCAGAAGGCCTTTTGATGCCTCCAGGCGAACTTTCACGGAATGATGTCCTGCCATTTTCTTCAGCAGCTTGATGGGTCGTCTCCCTTCCAGGTTTCCAAGTATCTGAACAATTCTCTGTATCAGTTCTTCCTCCGAGGTGCCCTCCAGAAGTGATTCCAGGGGGCGGATATCTTTCGAGGCCATTTTCGTCATCGCATCGGTCAGTGTCTGCTGCATCCGGAGCGACGGGGTCTGAAGCAGAATGGGGCCGAGTGTATGAATGGCCTCGGGTCGGAGGAGGAGGAGAATATCCCTGATTTTTTCCATCTCATCGGGGGTCGCCTCCGTCCATGCTGATTGTAATGGTATGAGCGACTGGGGGTTCGAGACGGCAAGGAAAAAATCTTCGAGCGCTTCAGTTGTCCACGGCAAATCGAGGGGGGATTGTTCGAGGATGTATTTTAGACTCTCTAAAATCCCGAGGGCACGATCGAAGTTCCGCACAGCGAGAAATTCTCTCAACTCCTCCTCGAGGGTGTCAAGGACACTCTCGAAATTCTCCTTACTTGTGTCTTCAAGGAGACTGTCGAAGAGGGCATTCAGATAGTCTGATGTGGGGTCCCTCTTCTCCTCGATGCGGACCAGCTCCTGAAGCTTTTTCTCTTCCTCGGGAGATATTTCCAGCAGTTCCCTGCTGATTGTGACGTCGGTGACGATATCCAGGCCCTCCTCTTCGAGAAAGGACGGGTTACTGCTAACCCCCTCCGAATTGTGGGAGGGCGTAAAGTTCATTTCAGATTCGGCTCCCCAGGACATGTCGGCAACGTCGTAGTTGATATGGGGAAGTTCGGCTTCCCAGAAGGCAGTTACCAGATCGCCCTCGGGTTCTTCCGGCAGCGTCTCGTAAGCATTGAGAATCCTGAGAAATTCTTTTATTTCAGCGGAGCTGATTCCCTCGTTGAGTTCCACCCACCTGATGCCGTCGCGAAAAAGGGTGTAGGAAAAAGTTCCTTCTTCAAACTCCTCAATATGAATGACTTCACCATGAAAAAGAAGCCGGTTCTTTTGCAGCTCGAATCTGAGGCTTCTGTATGTCTGCAGAAATTTTCCGATCTGTCGCTGAAACTGATCGAAGGCATTGACGCAGATGGAGTGATCTTCGGGATAGAGAGAAAAGGTTTTCCTCAGGAAGAGAAGTTCGGCTACCGCCTTCTTTGCCGCCTCAATTTCCTCTCTTGTGGGCTCAGGTTTTACAGCTTTCACACATCTCTCCCGCGATGTCGTCAACGATTACTTCTCTCAGCACTATCCCGATGGGAAAACGCTTCTCTTCCCGGAGCAGTTTCCGCAATGACCTCCACGCTTTTACCTTTGCCGGTGATGAAGACCGGCAAGGATCCGCCATCGTCATTCCGGATGGATAAAAAGGACACGGTGGCGCATCACAAACTTCAAGAAAATCAGTGTTTCAATCTTATCTCGTTTTGTCGAGGAAGTATAATGGCTTGACCGCTCACTGTCAATGAGGAAAATGACGCAGGCCGGCCCGCATTGTCAATGTATCGCTGTTGAAAATGGCCGGGGAAATATCATAATTGATAAAAAACGGCGCCAGATTTATGAAAATTGGTCCGCCGATTGCGATTCGCTGCAACGATCGTGGGGTAATGGGCCAAGAGTATTTTTAGCCGTGAAGCCCCTTTATGGGCCTGTTACCCTTCGTACCGTTCCAGGTCTAACTCCAGAACATTCCAATAATCAATATCGGGAAGACCAAAGGGATGTTTTTTTTTGTTCTTACCAATTATCCTGTAATGAAACTTCTTTGTGAACCACTCCACATTCTCGGGGCGGTCGGTTTCAGTCCTGACCCTCTTTATTCCTCTTTTCTTCATTTCATCGAGTCGTGCTTTTTGAAGCTTATAGCCAATCCCTTTATTCTTGTAATCGGAATCGACGGCAAGGCTTGCCGTTTCAGCAAGCTCCTCCGAATGAATGATGTAGCTGCAGACACCGATTACCCTGTCCCGATCAAGGGCCACAAAGGAATTGCCTATATTTATTGAGCTTCGCTCGGGGTCGGGATTCTCCCGGGAAGGTATAATGGGAGCAATATTCCACTGTGAGAGTATGCTGACAGCATGCGACATGTCTTCCGGAATCATCTTTCGTATGGTGATACTCATAGACCCTCCTTTTATCGAGACTGGTCAGACGAGTGCCTTCCAGTCCACATGGGAAATAACCGGTCGTATCTTGCCGGAGGCGTCAGCGATAATATCATCATGATCCACAGAGCGTATCGAAACCTTCATCTCTGACCCCACCAGATCTTCTATGCAGAATGCCAGCTTTTCCTTTTGCTCGTCGGTCCACATTTTTCCGGGAACCACATGAACGAGTAATTGTTGTGAGGATTCCTGGATAAACTGAACAAGGTCAATGCCGGTCACAAGCTCCGGTAATGTAAAAAGTGATATGATAAATCTGCCGTCGGGTGTGACAATAATATCATCACTTCGTCCGTGAATTGCCTTTATGAGGGGAAAGGTCCGCCCGCATGGACATGATGCAGTCGGATCGGTAAAAAGCTCGATGCCGTCCCCCATGTCGTATCTCACGAGAGGCATTGCGAGATTATACAGAGACGTGCCGAGGGCATCACCAATCATTGAATCGCCCTTCGCTGAAGGTTTCAGATTGGCAAATTCCAGAAAACCATAGTCGGAATTGATGTGATATCCTCCATGCATACATTGCGAAATTGCCGCGGTACCCTCCATATTTCCATAGGAGTCCAGGACAGGGCAGTGAAACACCTATTCGGCCATGGCACGATACTGCGGTGTAAGGACTTCGCCGGTGGAAAATATGGCTTTGAAAGACAAATCGGAAATTCCGGCTTCCCTGATAATGAGGGCCAGAAAATTGATCGATGCGGCCATTCCCTTGAGAAATTGCGGCCGATATTTTCGAAGCGCCTCGGCAAATTCTTTCCCGCGGGAAAGGGAGAGCTGGCTGCTGTTTAACATCAGCCGTCGCACAGGGGGCTGCCAGAGCGCCACCGATTGACTGTGTCGTTCTCGTTCGAAAAAAAACCGGGTACCCATCTGAGCAAAACGATCTCCCAGCCGGTAACCGGCCCAGCTCCAGTGTCGCCAGTAATAGACGAATTCGAGGATGCGGGCGTTTTTGTCTAAATAGAATTGCAGCGGAGATCCCGTTGTCCCGCTGGTGGTAAACGCACGAGGACGATACCGGGAGGCATTATCAGCAGCGAAATCCGCAGCACTCTCCCTGACTGCACTTTTCGAAAGTATGGGGAGTTTTTTCAGGTCATCGACAGTCTGAATATCACGGGATGAAAGTCCAAGGTTGTTAAAAAGACGCCGGTAATAGGGGACGTGATCGCAGGCATGCTGAATGATAACGGCAAGACGCTGATTCTGGTACGCCGCAAGTTCATTCGGCGAAAGCCATTGCGTCCGCTCAAAGGTTCGCCTGAGGCGGTAGATGCTGAGAGGATAACAGAAATCTCGTATACTGAAATCTATCGGCATAAGTCGAAACAATCTTTATAAGTGAAATGTATTTGATATATCAACATGTATGTGCCTCACCCATAGTCTCTCGGTAAAAGATTATTGTATGCCAGGCCTGTGGGGGGGCAATGGACGGTTGATTATAAATGCGGTGAAGCGGTATCGCACCATTTACAGGACCGTATAAAATGAGGATATATACATCAATAGTCTCTGTTCCTGTCTCGCCTGCTCGCGATCCCTCTTTTTTAATATCTCTATCAGCTTTTTCCTGGGGGATATAAGTCCCGAATTAATGGAAAGCGCTTTTTTGTATGCCGCGATTGCCTCATCATCCCGCTTCTGGTTATGGAGTATCTCGCCCCATAGTTCATATTTATTTGCTGCGGCATATGAACGCTCATCAATTTTATCAAGATAAAAAGAGGCCTTCTTTACGTCTTTATATCTGAAATAGTAAAGTCCGGCCAGGGACATGTTTGCGAAATCCGAATACCGTTTATTCAGTGCCGATGACTTTTCCCAGTAAAGAAGGGCTTCATCGGAAGCCCCTTTCGAGTGCAGAACGATTGCATGGCCGTTATAATATGCCGTCATATCGCCCGTCTTCTCCGTGGGAAGGGCTCCCAGAATCAGTGAAAATACCAGAATGACCGCCCAGAAGGAAATTGCGAAATAGTGCCGTTTATTGATGGCCGAGATCAGGTCTTTTATTCCCATCACCGCAAAGGGTATGAGAATTGCCAAAAGCGGCAGCCGGTAGCGGGTCGTGGTAAAAAATATAATGAGGGTCGAGCCATAGACAAAGAAAATCATACTCAGGGCACGCGCCCTGGCACTCCTGAGGACGCTTATTCCCATTCCGGCCATGCCGAGAGGAAAAATAAACCAGAAACTGAAAAAAGGAATCTTGAAAAAAGGAACAAACTGACTCATGAATGGAATATTATAGTGGTCGGTCAGTTGAAATTGCTGGGAGAAAGACAGGATCTTTTTGCACACTTTTTGAAAAAAGGCGCCGGGTTCTTTTTTTATTTCCTTGATGGTTTCCTCTTTCCAGTAGGACGATGCCTCCTCGGGGGTGAGTTTCCTGCCGACTCTTTTGCTTGCTTCAATAGTGAACTGAATGCCCTGGTGGAAAGGAGAGGTCGTGGCAAAGGGAACGGGGCCTGACCCGATTCTGTTTGACTGGTAGAGATTAAATCCCGATTGGGAGGTGGTCAGGGCCATCTTGCCGGTTACGATATAGTTTCTCGTCACGAAAGGCGATACGGCGATGGCGATGCCGAGCATATAGACGACGAAATTCGATGCCATGCTTTTGAAGGGCGTACCATTCTTGAAATCGTCCCAACCGATTAAAACAGGCAAGAGAGGAATAACGAGGATGCACTGCGGTCTGACATTCAGCATCAGGCCAAGGGCAACTCCCATAAAAAAAAGCTTCACCATTGAACGCTTTCCGAGGGCCGCCACAAAAAGATAGACGGTGAGAGCGAGCAGAAATACGGACAACGCCGCCTTTAAGGGAACGATACTGTAAAATATAAAGGGTTTATACAAGGCGGCAACGAGACAGGCAGCAATGCCGACAAGGCGGCCAGCAAGCTCTTTGCCGGTCAGATATATCAGATAGCAGGCTCCGACACCAAATACTATGTTCAGGATTCGTATATAAATAACCTGTGGTGAAAGGATTTTATAAATGAAGGCCATCATATAGGCGAAAAGAGGTGCAAATTTGTACACCGATGATGAGTGATAGGTCCCATCGGCAATTTTGGATGCCCAGATGTGATAGACCCTCTCATCGTAGAGAAGATAATCGAAATATATGGTGTTTTGCAGACCGAGAAGGGCAATAATCCTTAATGCCAGTGTAGCGATGAGGATAATTGACACGATCAGATTGGTATGGCTTTCTGTTAAGAGCAGGATTCTTTCGGCATATCCTGCCTCCACCGGATCACGCTTCACTTTCTTCGCCATGATTTATCCTCTCCGCAGAGTCCGAATCGTTATGTTCCGATTGCAGTCTAACAGGTTTTGTCAGCGCTTTCAATGGTATGGTATGACTAAAACGACTTGACCCTCTGTTGCGAGATTGCTATCGCGGAACACGGTGCTGAAAGGCGGGGGTGTCTGTGATGAGCGATCAACTTCAAAAAACCCGGGTCGTTCAAGTAATACTCAAGTGGGCGGTGTTGTATCTCTTCTTTCTTGCTCCCGGGGGCATCGCTGTGAGAGAGGGTGTTATAGCTCTGGCATTGGCGCCATAGATTACAACGGGTGTAGCCGTTGGTGTTTCGCTTCTTGCGAGACTCTGTCAAATTGCTGTAATGTTTAAGATTGCTTCGATAGGATGGATGGTGTATCATTCCAAAACAAGAAGGTGCTCACTATGAATGGTGCAGGCGAAGACCTCCTTTCATCGTGATCCTTCGTAACAATCAAAAGATGATCTTTATGAGACCGTGGTGGTATGAAGCTCATTATTCAGATTCTCTGTTATAACGAGGAAAAAACGCTTCCCCAGGTAATTGAAGATCTTCCTCGCGAACTTCCCGGCATCGACAGCATTGAATACCTGGTCGTTGATGACGGCAGTACGGACAGAACAGTCGAAACAGCCCGTGAAGTCGGTGCGCATCATGTTACAAGCCTTAAATCAAACCAGGGATGCGGCGCCGCATTTCAGCACGGGCTTCAAGAGTGTATCGAGCTTGGAGCGGATATCATCGTCAATACGGACGGAGATAACCAGTACAAAGGTTCGTGCGTAGAATCGATCGTGACTCCCATACTGGAAGGAACTGCGGATATTGTCATTGGCACAAGGCCGATCGAAGAGATTGAGGAATTTTCCTGGCTGAAAAAGAAACTTCAGCGGATCGGCAGCTACGTTGCCCGCCGGTTTTCCGGTGAAGAGGTGCCGGATGCTACCAGCGGCTTCAGGGCCTTTTCTGCCGATGCCGCGATGCATCTTCATATCACAACCCGGTATAGCCATACCCTCGAAACCATTATTCAGTCCGGACGTCTCAATATGGAAATCGAACAGGTTCCCATTGAAGTCAACGCAAAGACGAGAGAATCGCGCCTCATGACTTCCATATCGCAGTATATCTGGAGGTCAGCCTTTATCATTCTGCGTTCATACATACGATACAGCCCGAGGCAAACATTTCTGTTTCTTTCTTCAATATTCGGCATACCCGGATTGCTCATCTGCCTGCGGTTTCTGTATTATTCTTTTATCCTTGATAAAAGCGGGTATATCCAGTCTCTCATTCTCGCCGCAGTGCTGCTGCTTATGTCCTTCCAGCTTCTTGTTCTGGGAATAATAGCTGACCTCGTTGGATTAAATAGAAGGCTGCTCCAGGAAAACTATTACCTTAACAAGAGACAGGTTCGAGAAAAACACCATCAATGAGAAAATGTTAAATCTGAGTAGAACGGCAGAAAGCCTGCGCTACGCGATACTGGTGAGAAGGGCAATTCGGGCGTATGACCCCGGGCGCCGCACGACGAATCTACCGGGGCCCTTTGGCGTAAGAGTGCAGACGGTGGACCGCTGCAACCAGGCCTGCCTGATGTGCCCCTATTCAATTCTGGAAAAGCCCGGCCCCCCGAACTATATAGACGACGCGCTCTATGCCCACATTCTGAATGAATTGAAAAAGATTGGCACGGTCCGTTACTTCACGCCGATGCTTCAAGACGAACCACTTGTGGATAAGAACATTCACCTTCGGATAGAAAAGGCCAGAGCCACCCTTGGAGATACCCCCTCGATCTACGTGGTTACCAACGGTGTGATGCTGAACCCCCGAAAAGTTGATGATCTGATAGCGGCGGGTGTCGACCTCATCTCCGTGAGTATCGATGCCGTTAACGACGATACCTATGAAGCAATTCACGGGAGTCGAAACTTTGGAAAGGTAAGGGGAAATGTCAGGTCTCTGCTCCATCTCAATCCCCGACCTCGCGTCGAGGTACGGTTTCTGAAACAGAGAGACAATGCGGGCGAAGAGAGGGACTTTGCGCGGTACTGGAAGGGTTTGGGAGCCGATCTCCTGTTTCACCGAGTGGTCAACCGGGCGGGGACGCTCTCCGCCTTCGAGGAGATAAAGAGAGGAAAGAGGAATCTCAAGGAACGATTATTTCTCATAGCCCGCGATCGAGTATCCCCTTTCTGCCCGCTTCCCTTCTATTTTCTCAATATCCTGTGGAACGGCGAGATCATCTTGTGCTGTAATGACTGGGGACCGCAGGAGATTCTAGGCGATATTTCCAGACAGTCTCTTTCCGAGGTCTGGAACGGAAGTGCCATGAATCGTCACCGGCATCTTCTCTACCAGGGGGCAAACAAAAAATCTCAGGTTTGCAAAGACTGTTCCTACGGTTACAACTACTCAAGAGCGAGGAAAAGATGAGTTCTGATATACGCCGACCCAAGGATATACCCGTGTCGTCACCATCTTTTTTCTAACCGCAAGAACGTTCGAAATGCCTCGCCCGCCTGTTTCTATCGTTGGAAGTCTCTGATAGAGGGGGGTCGCATCACTACACCTTCACATGGATAATCGGGAGCCCCAGGTGTTTTCGCTTCGACTCTCCCCGGAAGCGGGTCTGCTCCCGTTCCGTGGGTGTGCCCCGTTTTCCCTTCCCGAACTTTTCTATTATGTGTGATCCGCCTAAATGGAGCGTATGCTTCCCGTATTTTTCGGCGAGGAGGTCTGTCACCCCGTAGAGTCGTTCTATCTTCTCTATCCTGAGGGGACTTTCAAAGAGCGGGTACTGGATATTGTTGTCCTCGATGAGATCGAGAAGAACGACGCCCGTCGCTCGGTACGATGCGGATCTCCGGTAGAGGGAATCGAAGAGGCCCCGGAATACACCGGAAAGCTCAAGGGGTCGCGCCGAAGGGCGGCTCAGCCGTGCCTCGGCTCCCTCCGTATGGAAGTTCTGCTCTTTCAGGAGGACGGCGATCTTGACGGGGGCGAGACGGTAGCGCCTCGCCTTGATGCAGGCCGATTCGAGGTTTCTCGAGAGCTGGGCAAAGAGGTATTCCCTGTCGTTCGTGGGAGGTGAAAAGGTCTTTACCTTGCTTATCGATGCGTAGGCGGCCTTTTCTTCCGATGAGACGGGATAGACTGACTCGCCCCTCAACTCCTGCCAGATCTCCCGCGTCGGCTTGGTGAAGCGCCTTTTTGCCATCTCCTCGGGGAGCCTGGCAAAATCGAGGGCCCTTTCGATGCCCATCTTTGAGAGGTAGTGTGTCGTGGCGTGGCCTATTCCCCATATGTCTTTCACGGGGAGGTCTCGGAGGTAGGAAGCGATGTCTCTCCCCGGGATTGCCGTGAAACCATCGGGCTTTCGATACTTGGAGGCAATTTTTGCCAGGACCTTGGTGACGCTGAGTCCTACCGTGACACCGATTCCCAGCTCCCGTTCCACCTCCTGCTTAACGGTCCGGGCGATTCCTTCATAGGAGGAGTGAAGGGCGCGCCGCATTCCCGTGATGTCGCCGAAGGCCTCGTCTATGGAGTATTCCTCCACCTGGGGGGTAAAGTGCCGGAGGACATCGAACATCCGTTTGGAGAAGAGGCTGTAGGTTTCGTAATCCGAGGGGAGTATGATGAGCCCGGGGCAGAGCCTTCGTGCCTCATGAAGGGGAACGCCCCGTTTGACGCCCCTCCTCTTGGCGGCATAGCTGGCGCAGGCTACAATTCCCCGCTCGCCCCCCGTGATAAGGGGCTTCCCCCGGAGTTCGGGATGGATCGCCTCCTCGCAGGAGGTGAAAAAGGCGTCGCCGTCGATATGAAGGATGGCACGGGGCCATGACCGAAGGCCAAAGATGTATTCGTCCATGGTTTCTCAAGGCAAACAATGAAGTTCCCCGCCCACAGGGCGGGGCTTGCGGGTGCGCCCCCCGTCAAAAGGGGAGGGGAGATGTCCCGTTCCCTTTACGTGTGGTATTTACGGACAACGGCAGTAATGACTCCCCCCACCGTGAGTTCCCTTTTGGGCCGTATGGGAGGGTAGTCGGGATTGGCCGATTCGAGGACGATTCCGCCCCGCTTTTTCCTGAAATATTTCATCGTCCACTCGCCGTCCACCTGGGCAATAATCACGTCTCCGTTCCGGGGATCTCTTCCCTTTTCCACGATGACGAGATCTCCCGGCATTATGCCCTCACCAATCATGGAATCGCCGCTCACTTCCAGAAGGAAGGAGGTCTCGGGTCGTGCAATGAGATACTCGTCGAGGGAGATGGTATCCCGGAGTTCCTCCTCGGCGGGCGAGGGAAAGCCGGCACGCACCTCTCCCACCAGCGGAAGGGAAAGGGACCGGCGGGCCGGTTGCAAAAACCCCTTGGCGTCTTTCTTCAGTATGTCCGCTGCCACCAGTTTCTCTATCCAGAAGTTGACGACACTTTTCGACCTCACATCGAGAAGGGTCACCATCTCGGAATAGGTGGGCATTCTCCGGGCCTCCCTGAAAAATCCCATAATTTTCATCTCTACGCTTTTTATGGTTCTCTTTTTCTTCATACTGTGTTATCTAATAGAACAAACGTTCTATTGTCAAGAATTATTTTATTGAGAGAGTCCGAATGTGCCGGGAAGGCGGGGCTTTTTTCGAAGGGGATAGATCCGTAAAAGGCCTGCGGATCTCTCGCCCTCGGTCATTGAACAGGCTTTACATTACATGCCGCTTGTACTATATAAGCCGGAGAAATGCGGATGTGGTGATGGGTCGGCACAAGACGCTGTTTTCAGTGAAGCCGGCTCTTTTTGATTTTCCTGAAAGGAGTGTAATATGCCGGAGAGGTTCATAAGGATTTTGGCTACCGGTTTCGGAAGCGGTTTCGCTCCTCTGGCACCGGGAACTGCCGGTACAGTCGTGGGGATACCGCTGTATTTTCTCTTTTCCGCTTTTCCCTGGCCTCTTCACCTCCTCTCCATCGTCGCCCTCTCCTTCCTCGCTATATTCCTGTCCCAGGAGGCGGAGAAGATTTTTAAAGAGAAGGACCCGTCGAGGGTGGTGATCGACGAGATCGTCGGATTTCAGTTTGCCATGTTTCTCGTTACCCCCACGGTGGTGCATGTACTTATCGGATTTCTCCTTTTCAGGATTTTTGATATTGTGAAGCCCTTTCCGATCCGTCTCAGCGAGACAAAGCTGCCCGGCGGATACGGGGTCGTGGGTGACGATATAATCGCAGGGATTTACGGGAATATTATTCTCCAGGTATTGATTGTTGTTACGGGAATGTAGGATGTGAACTATGAAGATCGGTATACTTGCCATAGGGGATGAGCTCATAAGCGGTATGACGCAGGATACGAACTCCTCCTTTATGGCCCGCGAACTCTCTGCGGAAGGATGGCAGATTTCGGGAATCCTGATTGTCGGCGATGACGGGCAACTTATTGAAAAGGGCCTCGCACACCTTATGGGAATCTCTGATGCCATCATCGTCACGGGAGGGCTGGGCCCCACCTCGGATGATATGACGACGGAGTCGATTGCGAAGGCCTTCGGGCTTACGCTCTATACCGACGAGGCGATTCTCAGCCGGATGAAAGAGGGCTTCAGGGCCTTCGGTCTTCCCTGGGCCGATACGAACACAAAACAGGCACGATTTCCCGAGGGCGCGGTGATAATCGACAATCCCGTGGGCACTGCCTGCGGATTTTCCCTCGAAAGGGGGGGTGTTATAATTGCCGTGATTCCCGGTGTCCCAAGAGAGGTCCACCGGATGCTTCCCGAAGGTGTGGTGCCGCTTCTCAGGAAAACATTCGGGGAGACGGGGGAGACGAGAAGAAGAAGAACGATAAAGTCCTTCGGCCTCACCGAGGCGGAGGTTGCTAAGAGGCTCTCCGATCTCGATATCGGTCCCGGTATCGAAATCGGTTTCTATCCGCGCTTTCCCGAGAATCATATCGTCGTTACCGCGAGAGGCGGGAGCGAAAAAGAGGTCGACGAAAGGCTTGGGAGGATTGAGGAGGGTATCGTCGAGAGGCTGGGCAAGTATGTCTTCGGCTATGACGACGATACGATGGAGGGGATTGTGGCATCGATCCTCACGAAGAGGAATATGACCCTTGCCGTGGCCGAATCATGTACGGGAGGACTCATCACCGACCGCATTACGAATGTGCCGGGCAGCTCCGCCTTTCTCGAAAGGGGTGTGGTCGTCTACAGCAACAGGGCGAAGACAGAACTCCTCGGCGTTCCTCCCGAGGTGATCGAAACAGAGGGGGCCGTCAGTGAAACAACCGCCCTTCTGATGGCGACTGGGGTCCGCGATCTTGCGAAAGCGGATGTGGGACTGGCCGTCACGGGAATTGCGGGACCTACGGGCGGAACGGAGGGAAAACCGGTGGGAACCGTTTTTATTGCTCTTGCAAACGATACAGGGTCTTTCTGCCGGGAGCTCCATTTCCGCTGGGACCGGAGAAGGAACAAGGAAATGACCGCTCAGATTGCTCTGGAGCTTCTGAGGCGATCACTCGTGGGAATAGATATTCATGGCTGATGAAAAAGGGATACGAGCCTTTCTGGCCATCGATCTCCCCGGGGATGTCAGAGAGAAAATAGGTGATGTCCAGGCGGGGTTGAAGGGTGTTCTGGAAGGGATACGTTGGACCCGTCCGGAAGGAATACACCTGACATTGAAGTTCTTCGGTGATATAGATAAAAGCACGATCGGTTCAATCTCGGATATCATTGAAAAGAAGACGAAGGGCTTTGGGCCCCTCTCATTGGCGATGGGAAGAATGGGAGCCTTTCCCAATCCGGGAAGAGCCCGTGTTTTATGGATAGGGGTTGAAGGTGAAACCGAGAAGCTTGCCTCTCTCCAGGGGGGAATGGAAGACGACTTCGAGACCTTGGGTTTTGCAAGGGAAACAAGGTCATTCACACCGCATCTTACCTTGGGAAGGGTAAGGTCGTCGCGGAGAATGATCACAGGACTTCGGGAAGCGATGGAAAAAATAGGGTATGAGAAACCGGACCCTTTTCAAGCGGAAGGGCTTACCCTTTTTAAAAGCGATCTCTTACCCGGGGGAGCCGTATACACAAAGCTTGCGTATTTTTCCTTTGGTGGGCAAGAATAATTTTTTAGAATACTATATGAAGGGGGAGAGTGTTATGGGATCAGAAATAGAAAGGGAAAAGGCGGTTGATCTGGCCATAAGTCAGATCGAAAAGCAATTCGGAAAGGGGTCTATTATGAGACTGGGAGATGATGAATTTATCTCCGATGTGCCCGCCATCCCCACGGGCTCACTCAGCCTCGATATCGCCCTCGGTGTGGGAGGTATACCCCGGGGAAGGGTTGTGGAAATATTCGGTCCCGAATCGGGAGGAAAGACAACCCTGGCCCTTCATGTAGTGGCGGAGGCCCAGAAAAGGGGCGGACTCGCCGCCTTTGTCGATGCCGAACATGCCCTCGACGTGGCCTATGCACGAAATATTGGCGTGAATACCGATGACCTTCTCATATCGCAACCCGATACGGGCGAACAGGCTCTCGAAATTGCAGAGGTCCTCGTGAGGAGCGGTGCCCTCGATATCCTGGTGGTAGATTCCGTTGCGGCCCTGGTACCCCGCTCCGAGCTTGAAGGGGATATGGGAGATGCCCAGATGGGACTCCAGGCGCGCCTCATGTCGCAGGCGCTCCGAAAGCTCACGGGGAGTATAGGGAGATCGAAGACGACGGTAGTTTTTATCAATCAGCTGAGGATGAAGATAGGGACCTTTTTCGGCAACCCTGAAACCACCACGGGTGGAAACGCGCTCAAGTTTTATTCCACCATGCGTCTCGATATACGGAGGATAGCCTCCATAAAGCAGGGACAGGATGTGATCGGAAACAGGACGAGGGTCAAGGTGGTCAAGAATAAGGTTGCTCCCCCCTTCAAAGGGGCGGAATTCGACATCATCTTCGGTGAAGGTATATCAGTTGAAGGAGATGTCCTCGATCTTGCTGCCGATCATGAGATCATAGAGAAAAGCGGTGCCTGGTATTCCTATAAGGGTGAAAGGATAGGCCAGGGCCGGGAGAATACGAAGAAGTTCCTGGTGGAAAACCCCGATATCCTTCAGCAGGTGGAAGACGAGGTGCGGGAGAAGTTCAACCTGAAAAAAATTGAAGAGAAAGAGGGGCAGTAATTCCGGCCCGGCCCGACGGGTGTGCCATAGCTCTATAGCTCTGTCGTAACGGTATTCCCCCTGATTTCAGAGCTTGTAACCATTGCATCTGTCACGAATGAGTTCATGATACAAGAAGACCCCCTATATGAGAAGGCAAAGGCGAAGGCCCTCAGGTTCCTTTCGTACAGGGGGAGGAGTAAAGAGGAGTTACGCTCGAAGCTCGGCGAAAAGGGTTTCGATGAGACGGTCATAAGAAAAGTTATTGACAGATTCAGCGAACTCAAATATCTGGACGATGAAATCTTTGCTCAGGACTGGGCGCGTCATCTGGCCCTTTACAGGCTCTGGGGCGACAGGAAAATAGCGATAAGCCTTCGCGAGAAGGGCATTGATGAGCAGACAATTGACGGAGCAATTCGCTTTGCCCGGGAAGAGATAGGGCAGAAAGAGGCCATAAAAAGACTGATTGAAAAGAGGATTGCAAAACGATCGGTTGAAACAACAAATTTTAAAGAAAAAAGGCGGCTGGCGCAAAATCTTCTTGGAAGGGGGTTTCCGCCGCCTCTGATATTTGATGTATTAGGAAAGGTCGAGGAGGATTACATTGATAACGGGGAGTGAGATCAGAGAAAAATTTCTACGATATTTTGAGGAGCGGGATCACACGGTTGTGTCGAGTTCGGCTCTTATTCCGAAGGAGGACCCTTCGCTTCTCTTCACCAACGCGGGTATGGTTCAGTTCAAGAATCTTTTTCTCGGTCAGGAAGAACGCGGATATACAAGGGCGGCCACATCACAGAAGTGTGTCAGGGCGGGCGGCAAGCATAACGATCTGGAAAATGTCGGGGTTACCGCCCGACACCACACCTTTTTTGAAATGCTCGGCAATTTTTCCTTCGGAGACTATTTCAAAGAGGGAGCCGCCGAATTCGGCTGGGAATTCCTGACGGAAGTAATGGGGATTCCCAAGGAAAAGCTTTTGATTACGATATACGAGGACGATGACGAGGCCTTTGAGGTATGGAACAAAAAGATCGGTGTGCCCGCCGAGAGGATATTCCGGTTAGGTGAAAAGGACAATTTCTGGATGATGGGAGAGACTGGTCCCTGCGGTCCCTGTTCGGAGATCATCTACGACCAAGGCGAGGGAGTCGGCTGTGGAAGGCCTGAGTGCGATATCAATTGTGAATGCGACAGGCATCTCGAACTCTGGAATCTCGTCTTCATGCAGTACGAGCGTGATGCCGAGGGCAACCTGACGCCCCTGCCGAAAAAAAACATCGATACGGGAATGGGGCTTGAGAGGCTGGCAGCGGTGGTCCAGGGCGTACAGAGTAATTATGAGTGCGACCTCTTCGCCGGAATCATTGATTTTATCGAGAAGTTGACGGGTAAGAGATTCAAGGATAACAAAGAGGACGATATATCGATACAGGTTATCGCCGATCACTCGAGGGCCGTGACATTTCTGATAGCCGACGGCGTTCTTCCGAGCAACGAAGGGAGAGGGTATGTCCTGAGAAGGATTTTGAGGAGGGCGGCTTATCATGGGAAGATCCTCGGTCTCGATAAGCCCTTCTTGCATGAAATAGTTCTCGTGGTGATCGGGGACATGAAGGATGCCTATCCCGAGCTTCTCGACAAGGAATCCTATGTGAGAAAAGTGGTCATCAACGAGGAACAGCGCTTCATGGATACCCTCGACGCCGGGTTGAGGATGTTGACTGACGAAATAGAACTTCTAAAGAAAAAAGGTTCTACTATAATCCCCGGTGATATTATATTTAAACATTATGCTACCTATGGGTCCCCTACTGATCTGACAGATGAGGTGGCTCGCCTACATGGCCTTTCTCTCGATATGGAGGGGTTTGAAAAGGCAATGAAAGCCGAAAAAGAAAAGGCGCGCGAATCGTGGAAGGGAAGCGGCGAGGAGGAAGTGTCCGATATCTACCGCAGCCTTTCGCTGAAGGGTATCTCCACGGAGTTTGTCGGCTATGAGGGAACTATCGAGGCAACATCGCAGGTTATCGCGCTTCTGAAAGATGGCGAAGAGGTGGATGCCCTTTCCGAGGGCGAGCGGGGTGAAATAATCGTCAGGGAGACCCCCTTCTACGGCGAAGTGGGGGGACAGGTCGGTGATGTGGGTGTAATCGAGGGAGAATCAGTTTCCTTTGATGTCTGGGATACGGAAAAGCCGCTGGACGATCTCTTCAGCCATGTTGGAAAGGTTACAGAGGGTGCCCTGCGTCTCGGTGATACAGTGACTCTCAAGACGGAAGAGGCCATTCGGAGGGCAATCGAAGCGAATCATTCGGGTACCCATATCCTCCAGGCAGCTTTGAAGGAGGTCCTCGGAGATCATGTCAAACAGTCGGGTTCGCTCGTCAATGCGGAACGTCTCAGATTCGACTTTACCCATTTTGCCAGGATAGAAGATGAGGAACTCGAGAGGGTAGAGGCGATTGCAAACGAATATATTCGAAGAAATATACCGGTGAATACGACAGTCCTGCCCAGGGAAGAGGCGATGCAAACGGGGGCGACGGCCGTCTTTGACGAAAAATACGGCGATCAGGTACGGGTCGTAAAGATGGGTGATTTCAGCATGGAGCTCTGCGGCGGAACACACGTGCGGAGAACCGGCGACATAGGGCTTATCAAGATCATCGGTGAATCATCGGTGGCGGCAGGGGTGAGGAGAATAGAGGCGGTAACCGGCGGAGAAGCACTGCGATATGCGGAAAAGATCGAGAGGGAGTTGAAAAAGGCCGCACTTCTCGTTAATACAAAACCCCTGGAACTGTCGGAGAGGATGGAAAAGCTCCTGAATCACCAGAAAGAGATGGAACGGGAGATCCAAAAACTCAAGGGAAAACTGGCCGCCAGAGATTCCTCTGATCTCATGGTGCAGGCGAAGGAAATAGACGGAATAAAGGTCCTCGCCACCGCTGTTGATGCCCCCGACGTGAAAACACTGCGTGATTTTGGCGACAAGGTGAGGGACAGGATTAAATCGGGCATTATTCTTCTTGGTAGCAAGGTCGATAAAAAGGCCATGCTTCTCTGCATGGTGACGGAGGACCTCACCGACAGATATCACGCCGGCAATATCGTCAAGGAAATTGCCCCTATTGTTGGGGGGAGCGGAGGCGGTCGCCCAGATATGGCTCAGGCTGGGGGGGCAAAACCGGAGAATTTAGGCAGGGCATTGGAAAAACTCGAGGATATTCTTCTTAGCCGCTAAGATATCTATGGCTTGGTCGGCCGCGTTCAATCTGATGTCAGGAAAAATCCAACACCTGCCAGGATGGCTATAAGGAAGCCGAATCCGAAATAGGTAAGAAGGTTTCTATAATCGGTAGAAAATGATTCATTCATGACCAGCAGATCGATGTTGACAAAATATCCCCAGTACAATGTGAAGAGATAGCAGACGAGAAGCGCCAGTTTTGTCCTTCCGAAAAGAAGAGCCGCTGTAGCAGCAATCAGAAGCAGAGCCACTTGAGAAAGCGGTATGGTAATCGTATTAATGAGAAAGAAATCCATCGGCGTTCCCTCCATATATGATTGTGAAGTTCCCCGCCCGCAGGGCGGGGCTTCCCGGTAAGGAAGAGTTTAACTATATTGCGCCCCTTAACCCCGCCTACAAGGCGGGGTTAAGGGTGCGCCCCCGGTCAATGCTTCCCGCGTTTTTATAATAAAAAAACTGCGAAAATAAAAGGGTAAAAAGATTGGTTGCTACCGGTTCTATTTCTATTGTGCGATTGTTCAGATATTCATCACATATTGAAGGATAATATAGCCTACGTATATTCCCAGAAGCCAGACCCCCTGCCACTTTTTGAACCACCCGTCTTTGTTGATGACGATAAAGGCCCTGAATGAGAAGAGGACGATGAGCATGGCGGGAAAATGAAAGGTAAAGAAGTTTGCTGATATTACGAGAGGTCGTGTTACCGCCGAGGCCCCGATGACGAAGAGACAGTTCAAGACATCGGCCCCCACGATGTTGCCTACGGTGATCTCGGGATGTCCCTTCCTCACGGCGGCAATGGCGGTTACCAACTCGGGAAGAGATGTACCCAGGGCAACCAGAGTTGCGGCGATAATGTCTTCCGGAACCCCTATTCTGCCGGCGATTTCCACCGAGCTCGGGACGAGCATCCTCGCCCCTGTGATGACAAGAAAAAGCCCGCCCATAATCATGAAAAGTGATTTTACCGCAGATGCCGATTCACCCCGCTCCGGAAGTTCGTGAGCCGTCTCCAGAATGCTTCTCTTCTGGCTCCAGAAGTAGGTGAGATACAGGTAGGCTGCGAGGAGAACAAGAAAAAGCCCGCCTACCCAGCGGTCAAGGACGGGTTGCCCTGGCATGGTGCCCCAGGCAATCAGCGAGATTGCTACCAGAAGGGTGGCTACCCCCACCTGAACGATGCCGGTACGGTTGAGAATATATCGATCGACGGGCACCCTCGAGAGGATGCAGGTGATGCCGAAGATGAGCGCCGTATCCGCAATGATTGATCCCACGCCGTTTCCCAATGCGAGACCGGGATTGCCCATCCAGGCGGCCATAACCGAGACAAATGCCTCCGGTGTGGTGGTTCCCAGAGATACGATGGTCGCGCCGATGACTATTTTAGGAAGACCCGTTCGTTCGGCAAAAACAACGACCCCCTCTATCATCCAGTCGGCGCCTCTCCATAGGAGGATTATGGAGATAGCTATGATAATCAGAAGATAGGTGGTGGAAAGTCCTCCGAGAAGGCCGTAGAGAAGTCTTTCGTCTGCAATCCATCGAAGAGTTTCCATGTGATGGTTATTCTCCCAGCCTCAATGTGAACATCTGTTCCGTCAGGTCTATTCCCCATTGATGGACGTTCTTCTCTTTTAAGAGAATGAACCCCTCACTCTCGTAAAGCGATCGTGCCCTGTCGAGGCCCTTAAAGGTCCAGAGATAGATCTTTTCGTATTTTCTTTTCCTAGAGGACGAGATCGCAGTCCGAAGCAGTTCCCCTCCTATGCCCCGACCCTGAAGCCCGGGTGCCACGATAAACCACCTGAGACGGGCAACTCCTTCAGTTTCGGCACCTCCTATGGCGACAGAACCGGCAAAGGCGCCCGCTATCTTCGCGATCCACAATCCATCTCTTTCCGGATGAAAATGATCGATAAATTCCGAAAGTTCTCTTCCGACCTGCGTTTCGAATGTCATATCGAGGTTCCAGTTGTCATGGTAGTAGGTGGCATGGAGTTCGGTGATCCTGCCTATGACACCGGGATAATATCCGGTAATCTCCATCATATTTTCCCTTAGTCTGAAGAATGCAAAAACCTGGGATAGTGCTTTCTAAAATAGCTCTAAGTTATCTTGTTTCGGTTGTTTTTTCTTTCTACTGCCTTTATTGCTTGTGGTATGTTTTGTGGCTTCTTCAGGCGACGTCTCGTCAGTTATGACGGGTATTTTGATATTCATAACCGCTCTTTCTATAATGGACGAGAGGCTTTCACCCGTCATTTTTCTTTCCCGTTCAAGAACTTCCTTCGTCACTTGTGATAAAAGTACTGTGACAGGCCTTTTCCCCTCAAGCCGTTTCTTCTCGATATATTTCCTCTGTCGTTCCTTTCCTGATGTGCCCATGATAACCTCCACGTCACTTGTAACATCATACTCCATGCCCTGTCAACCCTAATGAAAAGAGTTAGGGAATAACTATAAATGAAACCTAAAGGATGAGGCGTAAACAGCGACTTTGGTAATGATAGTAGCTATAAAGATCTGAAAAATGGATGATGCTTGATGAAATTCAATCTTTGGGGTAGTATACGAAAATCCAGAGGGTACCCTCTCCATCATTCAGTGTGAGCTGGCTTCTCAACAAAAAGAAAAACCTGCTAAAAGCCGGAAAATTATATTTGAAGCCGGATTTTTTAATAGTATCGAATAGTGTTAAACTATTCTGGAAGTTACGATATGAAAAAGGGGACAAGAAAAATCCTTTTCGATCGAGAGGATCGCGAGCTTCTTGTAATCGTCAGTGAAGTTCTCAACAGAGACATATCGAGAAAGTATATCAAAAATCTCCTGAACCCCTATCTCCACCCTCATGGAATAAAGGAAATGGCGGCATCGAGAGAGCTGCGTATAGCCTATGCAGTGGTTCATCTTCTGAATTCTCTTGAGGTGGGCGAGGAAAAGGACAGGCTGGCCGCACTGCGTTTATTACGAGACGAGGTCCTCTACAGCACCAAAAGTTATCTGAGAAAGAATACAGCCCGTGTGCTCATACAGATTATGAAAAGGCTTGTCCGCTCAGAGGGAGATTCTATAAGCAGGCTGGAGTTGGCCCACGACTTTCGAATGGTTGCAACAGGAAAACCGAGAGTCGTCCGTGAGCAGTTGAGAAGGTACCACCTTCTTGAGATGTCGGAGGAGTGGAATCAGATCGCGACGGATGACCACGTGCATGATGTGAATACAAAGGGGAGAAAATCACCGACACATCTGATTATGGATGCCTGGATAAAGGGCATACGGCGCCTGAAGGTAGTTTACTATAATTATGTAAGGTCCGATGTGGCTGCTGAGCTTCTTGAGGCGGCGGAGATCATGGGCATTAGGGTACGTATAGGCGTTGAGCTTTCTTCGAGATTCCGCAATCGATATGTACAGTTCATCTGGGCCCCGAGAGGGCTTCTGGACGCACAGGATTATCTCAAATTCCTGGAAGAACCCGAGGTTAAAGCATTTACAGAGGAGGGGCGCATTGTATCTGAATACAAGGGGCGTTTCGTTCTCTCGGTACTTCGGGAATTCAATGAGAGACATAGGAAGGAAATCGGTGAGTGTTACGGGATTGAAATACCCTTTCTTGAGGAGAAAGAATTTCGAACATTTGTAGGGACGGGTCAGGTATCGATACTTCATCTGGCGGAATTTATTCACTCAAAGATACTGCCGGAAATGCGGGCCCGCACGGCGGAACTGAGAAATCTTTACAACGGTGCAGAGAGTGATGAAAAAAACAGGCTGATGAGCCTTGTAGAGGAGATGAATGTTCTTGATTCGGAAGCTATCGTGGAAAAATATCTGAGGCCGTCGTGCAACCCGAATATCCCCGATCCCAATGTTCCCAGAGACGACCCTGATGTTCCTCAATTGCTTATGCTTTCTCCCCGGGAACTTATTGGAAGAATGACTCGTCTCCATTCGGGTTACAGCATTACGCTGGGCCTCACCGATCTCGCCATCGAGGATGTCCTTGAACTCCTTTACGACTGCAGGGGAATGATAACCCATCTGGAGAACTTCAACCTTAAAGATTATATAATGGGGAGGAATCCCCACTATAGCAAGATAAATGAACTTCAGCGGGCAATAAATGATGGCAATGTCATCTATCTCAAACGCATTATCACAGATATCATAAAAGGGCTGAAAGTGTCGGATCATGATAGGGGGGGAGACAGGATCGCGAAATTCATACATATCCTGCACGATATCGAGGCATTTCAGTCATATTATAAGGGTTCCAATCTCAGGAGCCGTGTGGGGAGTGATTCGACGGGACGTTCCCATCACCTCTACGGCATGGGAATGGTAATAAAAGATACGCTGCCATCAAGGGCGCAGCGCGAAATAAAAAAATCCCCCCCCACTTCACGGCTCATCGTTCCCATCCATACAGGGGTTTTTCTGCGCGTTAATTATATACCCAGGACAATTACGAATTCACTCCTCGATACCGTGTACCGTTTGTCCAGCCGTTTCCCCGGGCTTACGTTTATGGGTAAGAAACGTCGTGAAGAATGGGAAATTATGCGATACTCGACCATGATTGGTACTAAGGGCAATGTGGTGACACTTGGAGGAATCGATGAGGAGAGTTCAAACGAACTCTACCTTACTCCTCCGGAGAGGAGAAAAGAGGGACCACAGATTTCCTGGACGTATATGAACAGCAGTCTGAAAAACTGGATCAAGGTCTTGTGTGGTTTTGTGCCTGCCTTTGTCACCTTCTTCCTGACCAAGGACTGGTGGCTTCTTGCCTATTTCGGTGCCTTTATATGGTTCGGAATCACGGGACTCAGGAATATTCTTCAGTCTGTCCTGGGAGGGGGCGGGATACGTCGTTCACCCCTTCTCAGATGGAATGATTATGTGAACTGGGAACGCCTGACGGATTCTCTCCTTTTTACGGGCTTTTCCGTTCCTCTCCTCGACTATATCGTAAAGACCGTTATCCTGGACCGCATGTTCGGGATTACCGTTGCAACAGGTCCGGTTGCGCTCTATTCGGTGATGGCCGTCGCGAACGGACTCTATATATCGACGCATAACGCATTTCGGGGTCTGCAGAGAGGCGTCGTTGTCGGCAATTTTTTCCGCACCGTAATTTCCATACCCCTTGCCTTGTTATTGAACATTTTCGCAGGGGGTATCCTTTCGGGGTTTGGAATTGCAGGGGCTGATCTTATCCTTCAGAAGTGGGCGGCCATTATATCCAAGGCGGCCTCAGACTGTGTGGCCGGTGTCATTGAGGGTCTCGCCGATCGCTATCAGAATATCCGAATCCGTCTTCGTGATTATCGCGGCAAACTGGAGCAGATTTTTGATACCTATACACGTATGGAGATATTGTTTCCCGAATCGGACGTGCTTGAAATGCTCGAATCTCCCAAGAGGCTTATACGCAGGATAAAAGAAAAGGCGAGCGATCTGGAAAAGATCGTTATTATAAATGCCCTTGATCTTCTCTATTTCTGGATGTATCAACCGCGGGCAGAGAGTGCGTTGAAGATGATTGTAAGGGAGATGTCTCATGAGGAGCGACAGATTTTTATTCGTACACAAACAGTGCTCGAACGAAACCGCGAGATAAGCCAACTCTTTGTTAACGGAGTAGTGGGCAAGAACTTTTCCAGAGCACTTTCTTTCTACCTCGACAGATCGGCGGAATACCTATGCGAGATCAGGAAGGTAGTATAGCGGAACGATTACTTTTCCCTTTCAACAAGTCCCTTAACAAACCATCGCTGCATGAAGAGGACCACAAGAATCGGCGGCAGCATCACAAGCAGCGAACCGGCAAGAGCGACATTCCAGTAGGGCACGTCATCCGCCGCTGGAATCAGGTGTTGAAGACCGATAACGGCGGTCATCATCTTCGGGTTTGTCGTAATAAGCAGAGGCCAGAGGTACTGATTCCAGCCGTAGACGAACTCGATCACCACGAGGGCGGCGATATTCGTCTTGGAGAGCGGAAGGAGGATCTTCCTGAAAAAGGTCATGGCCGAAGCCCCGTCCATCTTTGCCGCCTCGCAGAGCTCTTCCGGTATGGTGAGGAAGAACTGCCGGAAGAGAAAGGTGCAGGTCGCTGAAGCGATCAGGGGCATTATAAGGCCCGTGTAACTGTCCAAGAGACTCCACTCCAGCGTTACTTCAATGTCATGTCCCGCGATCCAGTTTGCGAGGCCGTCAAGGTGGAGTGTGTTCCACAGCCCCTGGAAAGGGCCCAGAAGATTTGCCGCCATTTCATAGGTGGGAAGGATTCTCACCTCGACGGGAAGCATGAGGGTGCAGAAAACGGATACAAAGGCCACCGTTCGCAGGCGATAATCAAAATAAACGATGGAAAAGGCGCCGAAAAGGGAGACGATAATCTTTCCGATGGTAATCCCCGAGGCCATGATGAATGAATTTACCAGGTTCGTTCCGAGGTTGCCCTTTACCCATGCCGTCTTCATGTTAATCAGGAACTGATCGCCGGGAATAAGGGGCATGGGAACCCTGGACACATTTTCTATGGAAAGCGTGGCGGCAATAACGGCATAAATGATGGGGAATCCGACTATCAGGATTCCCGCGATCAGGAGTATGTAGGTGAGCGTATCTAAAATAGGTGTCTTTTCTACCATTTTACTTATCCTGTATATTGAACCTTTTTCTCCACATATTTGAACTGGAGGAGAGTGATGACAATAATCAGGGTCATCAATACCACCGACTGCGATGACGACGCACCGAGATTGAGCCCTATGAAGCCGTCCTGATAGACTTTATAAACAAGAATGTTCGTTGCCCCGCCGGGGCCACCCTGCGTCATCACATGAACAACACCGAAGGTCTCGAAGAATGAATAGATGATGTTCATGACCGTAACGAAAAACAGTGTCGGTGACAGGAGCGGAACAGTTATAGTCCAGAACCGCCTGAAGGGACTCGCCCCATCTATTGCCGCCGCCTCGATGAGGGACTTGGGAATTGCCTGCAGCCCGGCAATAAAAAAGACAAAATTATAACTGATCTCCTTCCACGCGCTTGCCATTATTATCATAAACATTGCATCAGATCCCCTTAGAACAGGATTCCAGTCGACACCGAACCAGCGTTTGATCGCATAGGCAACCACACCGTATGAAGGGTGAAGGAGAAAGAGCCACAGGATACCAGAAATTGCCGGGGCCACTGCATAGGGCCAGATCAGCATGGTTCTGACCACGGCCTTTGCCTTCAGTGCGCGGTTTGCCATTGTAGCGATAAAGAGTCCCAGAGAGATCGAGACGGCGGCCACGGCAGTACTGAATAGAAGGGTGATGCCAATCGATTTGAGATAGAGTGGATCTTTAAAGAGTGCTGTAAAATTCGAAAACCAGATGAAGGTGCTGTGTTGACCGAAGGGATCGCTTCGCATTACCGACTGCATCAGTCCCTGGGCGGCGGGCCAGTAGAAAAAGGTGAGCGTCACCACGACCTGCGGAAGTATTAAGAGATAGGGGAGCGTTCGTGAGGTAAAAACGGATCTCTTTATCATTTGGCTATTTCATTAATGACAGCGCTTCCCCTCGAAACGGGGGAAGCGCTGTCCATGTCTGATTTCTAAAGCTGCTGCCTATTTATAAATTTTCTCAAATTCCCGAAGCTGTTGATTGCTTCTTTTAACCGCACTGTCCATGGCCTCCTGCGGCGTCTTTGTACCATTCCAGACAAGTTCCAGCTCTTCATTGATGATATTACGGATCTGGATGAAATACCCGAGACGGAGACCGCGTGAAATCTTTGTCGGGTCCCGGCGTGTCAGCTGTTTTATTCCTACTTCCTGGTAGGGGAATTCTTTGTAATACCCTTCTTTCTTTAACTGCTCATAGGCGGCAAGGGTGATCGGGAAATATCCGGTTTCCCTGTGCCAGTATACCTGCATCTCCGGGGTTGCGAGATGTTTCAGGAAGGCCGCAACACCCTTGTAATCCTCTTTGTTATGGCCCTTGAATACCCAGAGTGACGCACCGCCGATGATGCTGTTCTGGGGTTCTGTCATCCACGCTTCGACGGGCATGGGTGCTACATCCCACTGGAAGTCCTTGACCGTTGCCTGCATTTTCGCGATCTGGCTCACGGAATCGATGTATACCCCTGCATTCTGGGCGGCAAACTCTGCCGTGGGTCCCTGAAACTTCTGGCCGCCGTAGAAGAAGCGCCCATCTTTCATCCAATCTTTCAGCATGGCGATATGATTGACAACCGTAAGATTGTTGATGAGGAGCTCGCAATCAAGCCCCTCGTAACCGTTCGCCTTTGAGGCGAAGGGAATGTTATGCATGGCGCTGTAGTTTTCCACCTGGGTCCAGGATTGCCAGCCGAATGTCAGACCGCCCTTTACGCCGGATTTTACCAGTTTCGCCGTAATCTCTGCCATCTCGTCCCATGTGACAGGTTTCTCTTTATCAAGCATGGGGATGCCGGCCTTTTTGAAGAGGTCCACGTTGTAATACATGACGGGCGTCGATGAATTGAAGGGCATGGACATCAAATCACCATCGGCGTTCATGTAGTAGGAAAGAACCGGCTGTAGATAGCCCTTCCAGTCGATGGTGTATCCTTCATCTTTCATAAGTTTGTACACGGGGTAGATGGCGCCGGAGAGCATCATCGTCTGGGTACCTACCTCGAAAGACTGAAGGATATGTGGCTGCTTCTTTGCCCGATAGGCGGCCACGCCGGCATTGACCGTTTCATCATAATTGCCCTTATAGGTGCCGACCACCACATAGTCGGACTGGGAATCATTGAATGCCTTGATCATGGTATCAACGACTTTCCCCCGGGCGCCTTTCATGGCATGCCACCAGTTTATGGTGACCGGTTCCGCCATGACCTGAGTTGATAAAAAAACTGCCGCGACTAGTACTGCAAAGAACATAAATAATTTACGTACACTCATAATCATCCCCCTTTCGTAAGTAAAGCAGTTAATAATTAGGTACTGAGATATTATTCTATCCGGTTGCCTGAATGCCGTCAGAAAACATATGGTTACTGAATTATGATCACTCATACCAATACAGAAATCAGAGATTCATAGGTGTTCAAATCGCCTGATAAACATTGTTAATCAATGTATAACGCAGACGAAATGAGAAGGAGTCCGGGATAGAGCCACTCGATTATCCAGAGGAAAAGTAACTCATAGTCACGAGTTTAGTCAAGGGAAAATTCTCGGAGGCCTGACATGCAGCCGGTGGTATTATTAAATAATATCAATAAAATAAGAGTGGTATTTTATTGCCGAGAAAATTATGATTTGTGCTGTTTCAAGGTGGTAGAAAGCTATCACTTGACGGAACGGAAACTTTGTAATAAAAAACATGCGGGTTTTGTATGAACTCATTTTGCAGGAGAACAGGAAAAGAGACCTCCCGCTGAGAAGGTTGGGATGTAATAATGGCTGAGGTAGTCCTTAAAGAGGTGGTGAAGCGGTTCGGCAAGGTGGAAGTGGTCCACGGTGTCAATCTGGAATTTCATGACAAGGAGTTTATCGTTCTGGTCGGTCCCTCGGGATGCGGAAAATCGACAATTCTGCGCATGATAGCGGGCCTCGAAAAGATCACGAAAGGGAATATCTTTATCGACGGAGCGCTCATCAACGATGTGGCGCCGAAGGACAGGGGCATTGCCATGGTCTTTCAGAACTATGCCCTCTATCCCCATATGGATGTCTATAATAACATGTCTTTCGGACTCAAATTGAGCAAGAAACCGAAGAAAGAAATCGAAACAAGGGTCCAGGAGGTGGCAGAAATCCTGGAACTTGATGAGTATCTTCAGAGAAAGCCTCACGAACTCTCAGGCGGACAGCGCCAGAGGGTAGCCATGGGAAGGGCCATGGTGCGCAAACCCTCAATCTTTCTCTTTGACGAACCGCTTTCGAATCTGGACGCCAAGCTCAGGACCCAGATGCGTACCGAGATTAAGCTGCTGCACCAGAAGGTTCAGTCCACCATTATCTATGTGACCCATGACCAGGTGGAAGCCATGACCCTTGCCGACAGAATAGTGGTCATGAATGACGGGTTCATCGAACAGGTAGGCAGACCGATAGAACTCTTCGAAAAACCGGCAAACACATTTGTTGCAGGGTTTATCGGGAGTCCTCCGATGAATCTTGTTCCCGCAAAGATAACGAGGGTCAATACGGGTCTTCATCTGGAGTTTAATGAAAAATTGAGGGTTCCCATCCCCGAAAAACCGGACGCCGGGATCAGGGAAGGTATGGATGTCATCATGGGGATCAGGACGGAAGACTTCGCCATCGATAATGAAATGAACGGATTTCCCGAGGAGTGGAAGGTCGAGGGAACCGTTGAGGTGGTGGAACCTTTGGGCGGTGAGACGAACATGCATATGGATATGTATGGTGTCAAGTTTATCGCCAGGAGCGAGGGAAGGCGAATTATCCGTGTGGGAGAAAAATTAATGCTGGCCCTGAACCTCGATCACCTCCATATATTTGATGCAAAAACCACGCGTTCTGTCTATTAGTTTTTATCTATCCGATTTATCAAGGCATTTTCTCTCTATATCGGACCACGTTCTCGACGATCTCAGCAAATCCCTCCCCACCCTCATTCTCTGTAACAAAGGCGGGAAGGTGGGTCATCCGATCGGCAAAGGAAAGGATATTTTTCACACCAAAAGAAAGGGGAAAGTACTGAAACATCGGTTCGTCATTGGGAGAATCGCCGCAAAAACAAAACCGCTCTTTTTCCGAATCCAGATCGATGCCCCATCTGTCCCGGGCAAAGATTTTTGTCATGGAGAGTTTGTTATAGGTGCCGAACCACCCATTTACATGGATGGACGAGACCTTGCAGTGTGCACCGTGACGCTCGAAAATACGGCAGATTTGTTCCACATCCCTTTCTTCGAGGGGTGTTACATCTTCGCAATAATCTATGGCGAGGTCTGCTTCGCGGTAGGGCTGATCGCTTGCAACCGCAGTACCGGGAACGGATTTCAGTATTTCACCTTCTATGTCGTCAAGCCGCTTCCTCTTCTCCTTTCGTATCTCATCAGGATCGAGAAATCTTTTTTTCAGTTTTTTCTCCTCGTCATCCATCCAGAAATAGAAGGCCCCGTTTTCACCCACTACGCCATCAACGGGCCACATTCGGGCTATGTGGTCACACCAGCCTGCCGGTCTTCCCGTGATGGGGACCACCTTGATGCCGCAGTCTCTCAGTTTCCAGAGGGCCTCGAAGGCAGCGGGAAGGATCTTTCCTCCCATTGTAAAGGTGTCATCGATGTCGAAAAAAAATCCGATGAGGTCTCTCGCTGCTTCGGGTTTTAAATTTTTAATGGAGGGCATCACAGTCAAGACTCCTTTGCTGTAATCTCCTGTTCCTTATAAACCAAAGAACGGTTTTTGCCAAGCCGCCCTTCATGCAAGACGTGAAGAGACCGAAACTGTCATCTGTCATTGACAAAGAGGATAAACAAGGATATTAATATCTTAAACAGTTTGAAGGAGAAAGTCTCAATACATCGAAGATTCGGAGGAATAATCCGATATGATGAAAACAGACGTTATCATCATAGGTGGTGGCTCCACAGGGTGCGGCATCGCCAGAGATCTCGCGATACGGGGAATTTCCCACTGCCTGATTGAAAAGGGTGATTTTGCCTCAGGGGCAACGGGTGCCTGCCATGGTCTCCTTCACAGCGGTGGCAGGTATGTCGTCAATGACCCCGAGGCGGCGGCAGAATGTATTTCGGAGAACATGATACTCCGAAAAATAGGGCAGAAATGTGTTGAACAGACAGGAGGTCTCTTTGTAAGGCTGCCGGGAGATTCAAAGAACTTCAGGGACAGATTCCTCAAGAGTTGCGAGACGATCGGTATTGAAACGGATGTATTATCTCCCTCGAGAGCCCTCGATCTTGTCCCGAATATCAACCCCTCCATAGAAGAAGCCATCAAGGTGCCAGACTGTTCCATCGACCCCTTCAGGCTATGCATGCTTAATATAACCACGTCGAAGAAGAGGGGCGGCAGGATACTGATACATCATCGAGTTACGGAGATTGTCAAGGAACATGGAAAATGTGTCGGCGTGAAGGTGAGAGAGGGACTGACGGGAAGGGAAATGGAACTACGGGGAAGAATCGTCATTAATGCAACGGGCGCGTGGGGTGATAAAACGGCCGCCATGGCAGGAGGTTCCGTTCCGATGACGCTCTCCAAAGGAAGTCTCATCGTGACAAATCACCGACTGACCAATATGGTGATAAATCGTCTCAGGCCGTCATCCGACGGTGATATTATCGTGCCCAACGAGGCCGTTTGCCTTGCGGGAACTACGTCCATGCCCGTTGATGATCCCGACAATATTGACGTCGAATCACATGAGGTGGACCTCGTTGCCGCCGAAGCGGAGAAAATGATACCGAGTTTTAACTCCACGCGTCTTATCAGGACTTATGCCGGCGTGAGACCGCTTCTCAGTTCTGAAACAGGTGACGACAGGTCCATATCCCGTGGTTTCAGAATCATCGACCACCAAAACGGTATGTTCAGCATCATGGGTGGCAAGCTGACAACTTACCGGCTCATGGCGGAAAAGATGTGCGATAAGGTTGTCGAGGTATTCGGACTGAAAAAGAGATGCAGGACCGCCGAGATTCCTCTCGAGGGTCAGGAACAGTTGAGCGGATATCCGCTTTCGAAGCGATTGAAAGAGCTGAAAGACATCGTTTGTGAATGTGAGCTTGTGACGAGGGATGCAGTTGAGAGAGCGGTTAATGATGTAGGCCCTCGCTATATTGGTGATATCCAGCATCGAACGCGGCTCGGTATGGGCCCCTGTCAGGGAGGATTTTGCACCTACCGGGCCCTCGGGATAATGCAGGAGTCCGGCCGTATGAAGCCTGACGAGTCGAAGAGGATTCTTAAAGAATTTCTGCAGCGAAGATTCAAGGGTATCAGGCCGGCGCTCTGGGGTGACCAACTGCGGGAGGAGCAGCTGGTCGAGAGTATCTATCTCGGAATTCTCGGTATGGAGGAAAAGGGGTGAGCAGTCCTTACGATGTCGTCGTCATAGGCGGGGGAATGTCGGGACTCATGGCAGCGATCTCGCTTGTCGAAAAAGGGAGAAACGTTGCGGTCATATCGAAAGGTGATCCTGTCTGCTGTCTCTCCACGGGGTGTATCGACCTGTTTTCAAGGGGAGACGACCCGATAGGCGGCATCGAATTGCTTCCGGACTACCATCCCTACCGTCTTATAGGTGTCGAGAGGGTAAAGGAATCCCTCGATATCTTTCAAGATATTATGAGAGTGGCCGGACTTCCCTATGTAGGTGATCTTCGTGTCAACAGAAAAATACTGACACCTTTCGGCACCGATAAGATCACGTGCCTCGTGCCCGAAACCATGGAGTCGGCCGATTGCGATCCCGATGAATATATTCACGTTATTTCATTCAAAGGATTAAAGGATTTTTATCCCAGCTACATTACGTCGGGACATGTCAATTCGGGCTATTCGATATTTGATGCAGGTGTTTCTTCAACATCGGCAATTGCCGAGAGATTCGAAGACAAGGATTTTCTGCAGGAATTTATTTCATGGCTCTTGAATCTCTCCCTTCCCGACGGGAAGATAGCCTTTCCCGCCGTGCTGGGGACGCGATCATCGATGTCCATATTTAATGAGATTTCGAACCGCCTTGAGAGGGATATCTTCGAAATACCCACGATTCCCCCGTCCATTCCGGGGGAGCGCCTTTTCAACAGATTCAAGAACCTGTTTCTGGAAAAGGGAGGGAGTCTCTACTGGGGAAAAGAGATAGCAAGTGTCGAAAAGCTGGGTGGTCGGATAGAGGCCGTAACACTTTCCACTCGGGGCAGGCCGACCCGAGTTCAGGGAACGCTGTTTATCCTCGCGACGGGCTCTTTCGTGAGCGGCGGTCTCTATGCCTCAATGGATGATGTGAGAGAGACCGTCTTTGATCTTGAGACCTATCTCCCCGGTGAGAGGAAAGACTGGTTCAATGAGGACTTTTTTATCCCCGGCCACACCATTGAGAAGGCGGGTATTCGTGTGGATTCAACGCTGAGACCGCTCGATTCCGAATTTTCAAACCTCTTTGTGTGCGGGAGCATTCTCGCCTTTACCGAGGTCATGAAATACGGATGCGGTCACGGTACGGCAATCGCCACCGGCGTGGCGGCAGCGAATATGTGTGAGGAACTTTTATAGTGGAATCAGATTTTCAGCATTGCATACGATGTACCATATGTGTTGAAAATTGCCCCGTATTCAGGGTAAATCCCGAGTTCCCCGGGCCGAAGCAGGCCGGTCCCGATACGGAACGTTTCCGCTGTGATGAAGAGACATCGCTTGATAAATGGATAGGACTCTGCAGTCAGTGCAAACGGTGTGAGATTGCCTGTCCCTATGGTGTCAATCCGGCGGAGATCATACTCAGAGAACAGCTTAGCTACGGCGAAAAGCATTTCAGACCCCTTGCGAACCGTCTCTTCGCGAACAATTACTACCTGGGGACCTTCTCTTCAGCCCTCGCGCTGTTTGTCAATAAATTTGCCTCTCTCACGTTTATAAAAAAGGTCATGAATGTTTTCGGGCTCTCCACCTACATGCCCTTTCCCGGTTTCTATGTTCATTCTCTCGGGAGGAGCTGGAGATGGAAGGGGAGGCGAAACAGTCCGAGAAAAGTGGTCTTTTTCTATGGCTGCTACCTTAATTTCAACCGTCCCGATATCGGAAGGGGTATACGGGATCTCCTTGCATCGTTGGGGCTCAAGGTGGTTATGCCGAAACAGGTATGCTGCGGTCTTCCCGCACTGGGAAACGGCGATATAAAGACTGCCCGGAAATTTGCGAGAAGAAACGCCGAGATCCTTGCCGGTTATATCGACAAGGGATATGATGTGATCTATGCATGCACGTCGTGCGGCCTCACCCTGACGCATGACTATCCCGGTATATTGAATATTCCCAGCGGCAAGAAGATCGCCGAAAACACCTATAACCTGAACGAGTACCTTGTGAAGCTGATCGATGAAGACTACATAAAACCGGAGTTCGCGCCGGTAGACCTGAAGGTGGCATACCATATTCCCTGTCACCTGAGGGCATCGGGTATAGGATATCCCGCGGCATCACTTTTCGAGAAGATCCCCGGTCTTGAGTATCATGTTCTGGATGATCATTGCTGCGGGCTTTCGGGGAGCTACGGATTTAAGAGAAAAAACCAGGAAACGGCGATAAAGCTCGGAAGAACAGCTGCCGCCACGCTTAAGGCCTGCAATCCCGATTATATCGTTTCAGATTGCGGGGCCTGCCGGATGCAGCTCGGACATTTTGCCGGCCTTCCCGCACTTGATCCCTCGGAGATCGTCATGCGATCCCTGGCAAATCCTGCCAAGATTACGAAAAAATAAGATGATCGAAATGGTTTCTATGCGGTGAGGCGTGTCCGGGAGATTATCTCCTCCTTGACCGTGGCGGGGAGATCGTCGAAATAGGCGCAGTAACCGGCGACTCGGACGACGATACCGGGATATTTCCCCGGGTTTTGATAGGCATCGAGGAGCATCTCCGGGTCGAGAACGTTTAACTGCATTTCCATGCCGCCGGAGTCGAAAAATCCCTCTATCAAGGCGGTGAGGATTTCGAGGCCACGGTTTCCCGCGAGCGTATGGGGATCGAAGCGGAGGTTGAGGGCGTAGCCGTTCGGCGAGAGGGTGGAATCGATATGTGACACCGAGTTGAGAAGGGCAGTCGGACCCGACCTGTCACGTCCGTTCGATGAACCGAGACTTGCCGCAAAGGGCTCCCGCGCCTTTCTCCCGCTGGGGAGTGCTCCCGTTCTCCTTCCGAAGGCCACGTGACAGGTGGATGAATAGAACCCGGGTATATAGGGTCCTCCTCTCGTGTTCTGATGTTTCGAGAGGGCCTCGTGAAAGATATGGACGGCACAAGCCGCGTATTCATCGGGCATGGGCTCGTCGTTTCCAAATTTGGGCGCACTGAGCAATTCGGCATGCATTTTCGTATTGTTGGCAAAGTTCTTTTTCATCGCCTCCACAATCTCGGCTATCGAATAGCTCTTTTTCTGAAAGACGATATAATCTATGGCGGCAAGCGAATCGGCCACATCGGCGACGCCGATTCCCTGGACACCGCTTGAATTGAAACGGGCGCCCCCCGCCGTCACGTCTTTTCCCGATTCCAGGCAGCCATCGACCAGCATGGAGGAAAAGGGTGTCGGATGATAGTCGCGGTTTCCGCCTTCGATAACCTGCATATCCTTGATTAAGCGGGCCACCATGAATCTAACCTGTCTTTTGAAGGCATTGATGACCTCATCCATCGTTGT
Source organism: Deltaproteobacteria bacterium (assembly GCA_016933215.1). Classification (GTDB taxonomy): domain Bacteria; phylum Desulfobacterota; class Syntrophia; order Syntrophales; family UBA2210; genus JAFGBH01. The sequence goes on from JAFGBH010000005.1 coordinate 77,976, forward strand.
AAAGGATGAAGGATCGGGAGTGGCGGCACCGAGACGCCTGCGGCTTCCGATCCGTCGTCCCTGATTGAGGGCGAGCTTGAGGCAAAGGGGAAGGTTGAAAAGCGAGGCATCGGTGGAACAGAAACTCTTTCCCGGTATGGTGGGTTCCACACAGCCAACCAGACCATAGTCCCGGGCGTCTTCAAGGGGATAGCCGTGTCTCACGAGCGATGCTATGGTGACCTCGTCGTTAAAGATGGCAGGTACGGCATTTCCCTTTCTCGCCACGTCAGCCACTCGTCGCAGGTATTCGGGCGGTGAACCGGCGTGGATACGGGCCAGGTAATTGGGGTCCCGTAGTCCCGATTCTTCCATCACATCGAGGAAAAGGTAGGTCAGTTCATTGACCGCATCTCCTCCATCCTTGTTCATTCCGCCGACTGTCGTTGCCTGCGCCACAAGGTATCCCCCATGGTATTCGCTCGTTCTTTCGGAGAGGAGAAAGACGTGTTCGGTGGCCTTGGCGGAGAGGGATAAGAGGATCTCACGGGCTTGCTCCGGCGTTATTTTTCCCCTTTCGATATCGGTCCTGTAGTAGGGGTAGAGGTACTGGTCGATTCGTCCCAGAGAAACGGCCGAGTTGAGACCCTCGAGACAGACCGCCATGTGGGTGAGCCAGAGAGACTGCACCGCTTCATGAAAGGTCTCTGCAGGGTTTAAGGGGACCCTCCGGCAGATTCCTGCTATTTCATTAAGCTCTTTTGACCTCGCAGCATCTGCCTCAGATGCGGCGAGCCGTTCCGCTTCATCCGCCAGGCTTGCGGCATAGGAGAGGAGCCCCCCGCAGGCGATTCGGGCTGCGCGGTGAAGGTCATCTTCTTTTCCCTCCGTTGATGCAAGGTAGCCTGTGACACCGAGCTTGATCATCTTTTCGTAGTTGGGGAGAAAGTGTCCGATGCCCCCCGCCTCGTTTATGAGGTAGTAGGTGGCATTGAGCTGTTCGACGACATACCGGGAGAGTGCTCCGAAACGCGGGGAAAAAGCCCTGAAGGCCATGTTTCTCGTCAGCCAGTAGGGGAATACACCAAAGAGCAGCTTCAGACGATCGGGCCATGCTATCTGAAAGGGCGTGGTCTTTCTCTTATCAATCCAGAGTATCTCCTCGGCCATGAATACACCGGCAAGTTCCGGCTGGATGAGGGCGGATTTCCTGTGACTTCCCACATTGCCCGCGATGAGCTCATCGGGATAGATATGAACGGATTTATTGGCAAGGAGGTGCCTCAGCGCCTTCGCCTTCCGGACGACCATCGGCTCGGCTTTGTCGTCATATTTCTTGAAGTATTCGGTGATGAGACAGGCTCGCTCGGGGCAGAGATATGTCGGTGAGGAGAGGAGTTCCTTTTTTATCCGTCCGAAGCGCTCTGATTTTTCTCGTGCTTCGAATGTTGTTGCGTATGCTTCCATAACAAGTTCCTTTGACGCTTGAGAGCTTTTGAAAATCAGCGTGTTTTCATTACTTTCATAAGCATCCGGAAAATCCGTGCGTAGAGCTTTCGTGCCAGTTGGTTCTCCAGTATCCACCGTATCAGTCTCAGCAAAGGGTAGTTTCCGGGCCTGAAGGTACTCATAGTTTTATCATAGGTTATTTTCTTAAGAAAGAAGTTCTTCTGGAAGAGTGATATCAGTAACTGGTAGTTTATGATCGCGATAATATCCCATGCCCTTGTGACGTGATCGTCGGGATAGTTGATTTTCTCTCCCATTGCCATCCTCACCACTTCGATGATGTGGTAGACGTCAATGTTACTCTCAAGCAGCTCCCTGGCGGCCCAGAGAAGATAGATGCAGCCGCTGCAGTAGGAGACGAGGGCATCCGCTCCCGTTTCTTCCGCCTCTTTGAACTTCTTCGTCCCTTCCCATATTATGTCGAAGGGTATGGAAATGTTTCTCACCCAGGATGCACCCGCGCCGAATCCGCAGCAGAGGGCATCTTCCCTGATGTGAGCCATTTCAGCTATCTCGCACCCGCATTGTGTCAGTATTTCACGGGGTTCATCCCAGTAGATGCCATTGATGACCTTTGAGTAGCAGTTGTCGTGAATCGTGACCGTCATATTCAAGGGGGCCTCGGGAAGCGATATCTCTCCGGATTCGATCTTATTCAGGAGCCATGTGTGAAAGGCGATGAAGTTCTGCTTATAGGAAACCCCCATCTCTTCGGGATGAACCTTTGAGAATATGTGGTGGACGGCATCAGTGGGGATAACGACATCTTTTACCCCCCATCCATCGAAATCCTCTCTGGATCGTTTCGCAATCTCGCGGACAATGTCGAGGTAGCCGCCTTGGTACAGGTAGGCGCCCCCCTCCCACTGATCGATTCTGTCGATCGGTTTGAAGTAATCGAGAAGGCCGCTCCCCCCGATTATGAAAGGGAAGAGATGGGTATAATTGCCTACCAGAAAGACGGTATCATCCGGTTTCGGAACGTAATTCATCCATTCGGATATCCATTCCTTCTCGGTATCCGACAAGAATATGTTGATAAGTTGCCAGATATTCGGTTCTTCAGTGGGACAGACGAACTTGTATAACGGTGGCGCTCCGCGTTTCTTGTAAAGATCGTTCCACCGCTCCAGGATCAACTGATAGGGATTTGCCTCCCGTGGGCAGTAGAGGTTGCATGACATGCAGGAATTGCACAATCTCAGGGCGTAGCTGGATTCTTTTCCTTCCATGAGGACTTTGAATTCGCTCTTCGCCTCATCGAGGGGGAGAGCCATAACGGGACACATATTGAGGCAGAGCCCGCAAAGATCACAGCGCTCTTCATGAAATGCCGTGGTTCTCTCTTCCATGAGAAACTCCTTTCATCGCCTTCGGTTTGAAGTTGCCAATCCCATTCATCATATACCATCCTTTCGCGAAAAGAAAATTTTGTTGACAGAACAAAATCTGGGACATTTCTGAACAGGAGTAATCATGTGGAATATCACTGGATCATTTTCTGCCATGTGCTGAAGAGTGTCCTTAGAGAATAAGCGCCATGAATTTCTCTTTTGAGTTTCGGTGTTTCACGGTTATTCGGTGAATAGATATACGGTTGTCTTGGGATAGATTTTCCGTTGACATAGAAGGAGCAAAACACTAAACTTTCAGTAAGAAAAGTAAATTCTCATCAAACCACCAGTTATTTTCTACGTGAAACGTCTTCTTTTGGTCTGAGTTCAATTACCCATTACTCTCCGTACTCTACCTGCTTTATGCACTACCGTATATTAAACCAGAGAAGGAGGGACCTGGATTATGAAAGATCGATTTTGGACAAAATCTTATGATCCGGGAGTAACGGATCTCGATCCCGCCCAATGGGAAACAAGTTATGTCGAAATCGTTAAACCTGTCTTTAAAAAATATCCCGATAAGGCGGCCTTCGTCTTTATGGGCGTGGAGGTGACCTTTGAAGACCTGGATCGGTATGCTAACAGGTTTGCCCATTTTCTGCTTGCCAGCGGACTCAAAAAAGGAGACGTGGTGGGTATTAACCTGCCGAACATTCCCGAGTACGTCATTGCCTGGCTTGGCATTCTAAGGGCTGGCTGCGTGGTATCCGGTGTATCGCCACTCCTTTCCGCCGAGCAGATGAAATACCAGTTAAGGGATTCAAATGCCAGGGGGCTGGTCACGCTCGATGTTCTTTTTGCCGGCCGTTTGTTGACAATCATTTCCGATCTTCCCGATTTGAAGTGTGTGGTGTCGACCAGTGTGGGAGGTTTTCTGCCGGTAATTAAAAGGGTACTGGGTCAGTTCCTGAAAAAAATACCCAAAGGGAAAATTGTTCCTCTCCCGGGACGAGTTGTCCGTGATTTCAGGAAGGTGGTCAATGATCCGCAGTATTCGGATGATCATCCGGACGTAAAAATTATACCTGACGATGTTGCCTATATTCAGTACACGGGCGGCACGACCGGATACCCCAAGGGCGCTGTGCTCTCCCACAGGAATGTGGTTTCTGACCTGCTCATCGTTCAGCGGTGGCTGGGATGGGAAGTCGGCAAAGGTCGGGCCCTCTCTGGTTTTCCCTTCTTTCACATCGCCGGTATGTTCTTCAATGAAAACTGTATCTACCTGGGCTGGACTCAGATCCTGATCCCGAATCCAAGGAATACCGATCATATCTGCAAAGAATTGGCGAGACACCGACCGACAGCTCTCGTGAATGTCCCGTCGCTCTATCAGATGCTGATTGCCAATCCGAAATTCAGGGAACTCGATCATTCAAATCTGGAACGGTGTTTATCGGCGGCTGCCCCCTTCCCGGAGGATTCGCAGAGAGAACTGGAAGACATCATCGGTCAGGGAAAGCTCCTGGAAGTCTACGGCATGACCGAGACGTCTCCCCTGACTACGATGAACCCTTCGAAGGGAAAAAAGAAGTTGGGCTCTATCGGTCTGCCCCTCATCAATACGGATATCAAACTGGTTGATCCCGGTTCCGGAGAAGTGGTCGCGGTGGGGGAAGCGGGAGAGATATGTGTAAAAGGTCCTCAGATCATGATCGGTTACTATAATAAGCCGGAGGAGACACAACTTGTCTTTGATCAGGATGGATATCTCCATACGGGCGATGTGGCAATCCAGGATGAACGGGGATTTCTCACCATCGTCGATCGTACCAAAGATACGGTCATCGTGGGTGGTTTCAAGGTATTTTCTCAGAGGGTGGAGGAGGTCATGACCGAACATCCGGCCGTCGATATGATTGCCCTCATTGGTGTTCCTAATCCGGAGCGACCCGGGTCGGAACTTGTTAAGGCCCTTGTCACGATCAAGTCCGATTATCAATTCGACGGAGATGAAGATGCTCTCAAAGCGGATATTTTAACCATGGCCAGGGATAAGTTAGCGCCCTACGAAGTTCCGAAACTGATGGAGATCCGAAAAGACCTGCCGCTAACCTCGGTGGGGAAGGTTGACAAAACGATTTTAAGGAAAGAGATTCGTAAGAAATCGCAATGAAGGAAGGTAACGGAAGGGAGTCAAAGATCCCCACCTGATTTTCCCTCTTCTTTCCAAGAGGATGTGAAGTTTAAAGGTTGTCTTTTTCCCCCGATGCTCGCTGTCGTATGAGTTTCTTCACAAAGACCTCATCCCTCTCCATCTCCTCAAGCCTGTCTGCTATGTACTTCTTCGCTTCCTCGTGCTGCGGAATAAAAATCTTCTCGAGGGCATTCACCTTTCTTTGCACCTTTTTCAACTCCCGTGAAAGCAGAATGATTGACTTGGTGATGCTTGCATAATCGGCGAGCACTTCCAATACCTTTGTCGATTGCTCCTTTGCCCTGTCGTATGTGGCGGTCGTTCCTGTTAAGGAAGAAGCAAGTCTCGGTTTCTTGATTGAAATTCTGATCTTCGGAAGTTTCAATCCCATGAGTCTGACAGACTCCATCTTGAGGAAGTAACGCCTTTTCTCAGAGGAGCTCTTCAACGTTACTACCTCCGATCCCATATCGATAGCCGCTATTCTGTAAGCCGCGTAGAGATCATCTGCCACGCCAAGGAACGCCGCCTCCACCCTCCTGATTTCGCCGATCTGTCTGACGATCTCGATGGCCAATATCTCCCTTTTCTGGTTGAGGAGATCGTAGCCCTCATAGGCGAAAGAAAGGTCTTCCTTGAGCTTTCGAAGCGATGATTTCGTTGGAGGGAGTTCTATCTTTGGCATTATGAACACTCAGTCTCTGGTATGTAGTATCTCTGTATGTCTTCGGTGCATATGCGGTACAGTTCGTCTTTAGGAAGCAGTGAGAGCATCTTCCAGCCGATGTTGAGCGTCTGCTCAATCGACCTGTTTTCCTCATAGCCCTGACTCAAGAACTGCTTTTCGAAGGAGGTCCCGAAGGTCAAATAATCCTTGTCGAGTTCAGAAAGCTCTTCTTCTCCCACAATGGCGGCAAGTGCCCTTATGCGCTTGACCTTGGCATACATGGCGAAGAGCTGAGCTGCAACCTCGGCATGATCCTTTCGCGTCCTTTCCTCCCCGATACCGTCCTTCATAAGTCTCGAGAGTGAGGGGAGGCCGGCAATAGGCGGGTATATTCCTTTATTGAAGAGTTCCCTCTCCAGAACGATCTGCCCCTCGGTGATGTAGCCCGTCAGGTCCGGTACGGGGTGGGAAATGTCGTCGCTCGGCATGGTAAGTATGGGTACCTGGGTAATTGAACCCTTGTGATCCTTCAGTCTTCCTGCACGCTCGTGAATGGATGCGAGATCGCTGTAAAGATAGCCGGGATAACCTTTCCTGGAGGGGACTTCGCCCCGCGAACTGGAAAGTTCTCTCAGGGACTCGCAGTAGTTCGTCATGTCGGTCAGAATGACGAGCACATGCATCCCTTCATTGAATGCGAGGTGTTCGGCCAGTGTCAGCGCCACCCTCGGGGTGATAAGGCGTTCAATCGAGGGTGCGTCGGCAAGGCTTAAGAATATGGCTGAGTGCGTGAGGACACCCGACTCCTCGAGTGAGTCGATGAAAAACCGGGCGACATCGAATTTCACCCCCATGGCGGCGAATATAACGGTAAATTCTTCCTCGGCGCTCAGTATCCTTGCCTGACGGGCTATCTGGGCCGCAATAAGATTATGCGGCATGCCGCTCCCCGAGAAAATCGGGAGTTTCTGGCCGCGGATAAGGGTATTCATTCCGTCGATGGCAGATATCCCGGTCTGTATGAAATCTCTGGGATATTCCCTGCTCCAGGGATTAATCGGCAGGCCGTTCACGTTCATCATGCTGTCCGTGATTACCTGAGGAGCCCCGTCAATAGGTCTTCCGAGCCCGTCGAAGACCCGTCCGAGCATATCTCGATCAACAGGAATCTCAAGAGATTTTCCCACGAAAGTGATCCTCATATCCTTCATCGAAAGCCCCCGAGTACCCTCGAAGACCTGAACCACTGCCCGCTGCTCGTCGACCTCGAGTGTCTGCCCTATGCGTATTTCGGATGACCCGTCCCGAATCTCCACGATCTCACCGTAGCCGACACCTTTGACCCCCTCGACGAAGATCAACGGACCGGAAATACCTGAAAGTTTTGTATACTCAACTTCAATTGACATGATTATATTCCCGTCATGTTTTCTTTCAGCGAATCGAGTTCCGAAGCAAGCCTTTTTCCATACTCATCGATTCTTTCGGTTTTATCGTTTGGAACCTCGGATTTAAGCCGCACCATTTCCGAGACCACACCCAGTGCAGTTATATCCTTGACAGAAAGACCGGTGTGGATAAGTTCAATACCTTTGTGATAAAAATCAAGGATAGTCTTCAGGAGCTTGAACTGCTTTTCAGGGCTGCAGTATTTGTCAATCGGATCGAAGGAGTTTTGCTGGAGGAATGCGTTCTTGGTCGTCTCGGCCACAATAAGGATGAACTGCTGAACCCGGGGTAGGGCGTCGGTTCCGACGAGCTTCACCATCTGCTGAAGCCGGTGGTCCTCGAGCAGGATATTCATGACCTCGTTCCTTACCGAAAGCCACTCACTGTCGAGGTCTTTCCACCAGTCCTCTATGTCATGGAGGTATTCGGTGTAGCTGTCGATCCAGCTGATGGAGGGATAGTGCCTGGCGTCCGCCAAAACTTTGTCCAGTGCCCAGAAGCACCGTACGAATCTTGTTGTATGTTGGGTCACCGGTTCCGAGAAGTCGCCGCCGGGGGGCGACACTGCACCAATGATGGTGATGTCGCCGTCCTCACCCGAGAGGGTTTCCACCAGGCCTGCCCGCTCGTAAAACTCGGCGAGCCTGGTAGCAAGGTACGATGGAAATCCCTCCTCGGCAGGCATGTCTCCGAGCCTGCTGGACAGTTCCCGTAAGGCCTCGGCCCACCTGGATGTAGAATCAGCCATCACCGCCACACTGTATCCCATGTCTCGATAGTACTCCGCAAGCGTTACCCCCGTGTATATACTGACCTCTCTAGCGGGAACCGGCATGTTCGATGTATTGGCAATCATGACTGTTCGCTCGATGAGAGGACGTCCGTTTCTCTCGTCAATTAACTTTGGAAAGTCCGTAAGGACATCGGTCATCTCATTGCCGCGTTCACCACAGCCTATGTATACGATGATGTCCGCGTTGCACCATTTTGCCAGGGCATGCTGGGTCATGGTTTTACCTGTGCCGAACCCCCCTGGTATGGCAGCCGTTCCGCCTCTGGCTATCGGGAAGAATGTGTCGATAATTCGCTGGCCCGTCATCAATGGTACAAAGGGTTTCTTCTTGATTCTGCTCGGCCTCGATATCCTTACCGGCCAATACTCTGCGAGTTTGCCCGTATAGACGCCGGCACCGTTGGCAATTGTGTAAATCTCATCCTCTATCGTGTATTCTCCGGTACCCACGAGGGTAGTCAAAGTGCCGGAGACTCCGGGTGGGATAATCACTTTGTGCAGAACGAGCGGACTTTCCTGAATCTCCCCGAGGATGGTTCCTTCCTTTACCTTGACCCCAGCTTTCAGCGACGGCTTAAATTCCCATTTTTTTTCCAAATCAAGGGGAGGCAGCTTTATTCCTTTTTCTATATAGCTTCCGCATACCTCTGAGATGCCTACCAGCGGCCGTTGTATGCCGTCGTATATGTTGGCAATAAGTCCCGGACCAAGGAGAACCGAGAGTGGCCTGCAGTGTGAAATGACCTCATCACCCGGCATCAGGCCCGTATTATCCTCGTATACCTGTATGATGGTTACATCCTCGACAAGCCGAATAACCTCGCCAATGAGACTGTCAGGACCCACCTCGGCGATATCAAACATTTTTATTCCCCTAAGGTCAACAGCCTTTACGATCGGGCCGTTTACCGATATCACCTTTCCCGTCAGCATACCGTTCACGTCCATTCACCTGTCATCTATACTACAAAACCTTGTTGCTTCAGGATCCGCATTACCTCCCGGCGGATCGTTAAAGACTTCCTGAAATAGATCCTCTCTATGGAGTTGTCAAATATTCTTCCTCCGGGCTCATCATGGACAATGCATCCGCCCCACTTTATTTTCTTATCTTCATGAATAAAGATATTCCGGTTACTGCCGGCTGCATTGAGGGCCTCTTTCATTTCTTTCTCAAAGATGCGGTCGTCTTCTGTCAGCGAAACTTCGACTCTGCCCTGTATCTGTTCTGCGGCATGTACTGCTGCGTCAAGGAGAAATGTTTTATAACGCGGGTTGTTATCCCTGATCTCTTTCACGGCATCTTCAACGATATGGGTAATAAAAGCTTCTATGGCGCGGAGTTTGAACTTCTTGCGTTCGAGGAGGCTCTTGTTCTCCAACTTGGATAGCTCCTCGGCGATCTTTGCCGCGGTCTCCGTCTCGATCTTCTTCCCGAAATTTTCTATGTCGATAGCACAGGCCTCTTCCATCTCTTTAATCTCCGAGATTTCCTTTTCCTTTGTAGCACGTATAGTGCGTTCGGATTCTTCCCTGATAGAACTCTCTAATGTATCCACGACCGACTCTCCCTTTGATCACAGGGCTATCCCAAGTGCCTCGGCTATGTAGCCGACGAGTGATCTCGCCAAACCTTTTGTGTCGTCGATGCCGGGTATCTCGATAACCACTGTGCCCGGCAGGTTGAGGTTTATATCCGCAATCCTCAGCTGAAGATCCTCGGCAATCGAAGTCGTTATCCCTACGATCCCCGCATCCTCTTCCCCAATGACCTCTTCGAGCCGTGACGGCGCGTGGTCTCTGTCAGAAACCACGCCCACCACACCGGAGAGGCGGAAAGCGCTCACCGTATGCATATCCCCGATAATATATATCTTCTTCATCTTAGAGCATGTTCAGAATCATAATCGCGATAATGAGGCCGTATATTGCGATACCTTCGGCCAGGCCGAGGAAGATAAGAGCCCTTCCTGAAAGTTCAGGCTTCTCACTCATGGCGCCCAGACCTGCGGAACCAATTCGGGCGACGGCGTATGAACTCGCAATACAGGCAATTCCTACAGCCAGAGCCGCGGCCATGTATCCTACCCCTGTTTGCCCTTTCCCTGTGTTTGTTTCGACAACGTCTGATGCGACCGCAAACAACAGATCAGGGAAAAGCAGCAGAACTGTATAGATGAGAAAACTACTAAAAAGTAACATAGACAGGTTTTTCTTGGTCATTCTACACCTCCGAAGTTCTTGCCTTGAGTGTGAAGGGGGTGAAAGCGACCCCGTCCCCTTTGAAAAACTTGCTGAAAAACTCGTAATACTCGAGCCTCACTGATTGAATTCCACAAACGAATCCCTCAAAGCCGATGATGAAAATGTTTCCCATTACGATTGCGATAATGGCTCCTACGGATTTCATTTCGGGGTCAATGATGCCCGCCAGCGTGTAGGTAACAATGCTCAACCCCGCATGCGAGAGTGCGAAAGCCCCTACCCGGATGAATGAGATAGTGTTTGCAAGCATGCTTAAGCCTATCTCGAGAATTTCCACAGTCGTCTCGATTATGTATTCGGTACTACTGTGTGGTTTATGATCATCGAAAAGGATGGGACCAAGCACGCCCCGCAGGGAGAAGAAAGCAAGGGGTAAAAGGATGAACACGCTTGTTTCCCACAGTGAAGGATTCTCAGCGGTGCGTGAGTACCTCACGGCAAAGAGAACGATTGCAGTATAGAGAATGAGTACAGCCAGGCTCTTTTTCCCGAGGAGAGCCTCGGTATAATTGGAGTTCATGAGGTTATTGTAGACGTTGACGCAAAGGCCTGAGACGATAAACAGGGCTCCCATCAGTATGGTAATGGAAAAGAGGCGCATGGTATGCTCAATCGGATGAAACCAGAGGGCGGGTATAATATGCTCGTTGGAGAAAATGCTGCCATAGAGCACACCGCAAAGAGCAGCAGAAAGACCGCAAAAGACCAGGATTCCTCCGATCTGTCCGAGGCCCTCCCGGTATTCCCCCTTCTTTTTGGCGATTGCCCTGAGAATCATGCCAACCAGCGCCAGGACGAGTCCCTGGCCAAGGTCACCGAACATAAGGCCGAACATGAGAACGAAGGTGACAGCCGTAAGCGGGGTGGGATCTATCTCACTGTTGGCCGGCATACCCATTGCCTTCACGAGCAGTTCAAAGGGGTTCAGGAACCTCATATTTATCAGGCGAACCGGTGCATCGGGATCCCTCTTTTCGGCAATGAGGGCGATGAATTTGTCGCCGCATAGTTCCTGAAGAATACTGAAAAGCCTCTTTCTGTCCCTTATGTCAATCCAACCGGTTATAAACATGGCCCGTGATGAGAAGAGCGACATTTTCAGGGCCTTGAGGACCTCGTCGTATCCCGTATATATGCTGTATAAAGTCACCAGAGTCAGACTCTCGCCATCCCTCAGACCGTTCAAATATCTGTCAAGGACCTCAAGCCGGTGCCGTAGTGTGTTTTCACGGAATATCAGGCTTTCGGCCGAGGCCTCGATCAATCCCTCTGACTTGTCGATAAAGCCATGCCCTTTCAGAAATGTGTTCATTCGGGAAAGATCTGCGGGGAGGGCAGCACCGAACACGTAGTTACCCGTCCTGGCGAGCGTAAATCCCTCTTGAACCGGGGCTTCCCAATCGGTGTTCTCCACGACCCCGAAAACCGTCGTAATCAGTCGTGCCTCTTTGATTGTCCCGGGATTGATGCTCATTCGATTCAACGCCTCGAGATGTGCTCTTCGTTCTGTTATAAAGCCTACTGCCTCCTGAATTCTCGAGCGAAGCCTCTGCACGCGCTCAATTTTTTTTCTGGTATTTGAGACGTACTCATTATCCCTTACTGTATTGCGAATTTTTTCAAGGACGATACTCTCAACAGGTTCGATACTCAGTGCCTGCAGCAGATATTCGATTCCCGAGAGGATCTCACTGCACCGTGTTTCCTCTTCCTTAATTCCAGCATCCATCATGGTATCGTGGCTACTGTCTGTCGACCGGGCGAGATGAACAACCCCCGCCTTACCCAGCTCGAGATACACATCATGGCAGAATACCTTCTCAAGGGCTATGCTGACCTTTCTGATATCCGATTTTACAAACATCGTGGCCATCACACTTCACATATAATCCTTTCGAGTATCGCCTCGGTTGACAGACCGAATCTCAGTCCCTCGATAATGCAAAAGAGGTTTTTTATCTGGTAGTAGAGCAACTGAAGATAAGCGATCACACAATATATGGAGTGAAAATCCCTGTGGAACATGGATGAAATCCAGCTGTAATAATACTGCTCCAGGTGGTGCTCTATATCTGCTGCGGTCGGGGTTTGGACGCCACTTTTCCTCAGCTTCTCGAGACGTTGTTCCAGTGACACCCCCACTATCCTGAACTGCGGCCAAACGGGGGTTTCGAAAACGTTATTGAGCATGTCGAGGTAAAGCTGTATCTTTTCGCCGCTCCAGTGGTAGTTTTCCTTGAATCTCCAGCGCCGGATCATCATAAGGATAGCGATTCTTCTCGATATAAAGCTCTGGAAAACCTTTTTTGACTCGGAAGAGAATGGGACTGAAGCTGCATAGAGATTCATTGCTGCACAGATGTCCGCTCGAATCTCGAGGCGTTCATAACTTGAGAAATCCTTACACACATCTTCCAGGTATGTGTTGGTAAGGATTTCCTTTATCTGCTCCAGCGATGGCTTGTTATCAAGCAGGCTTCTGTCGAGGGTGGCGTAAGGCCCAATATCATACCACTGCTCCAGGCTCTCTCTGCCGAAGGCCTTTGCCAGGACGAGCTTTACGTTGTTCACCTCATACTGGCGAAGGAAGGCGATGAAAAGAGGGGCATAGTTGCTCGTTGCCTCTGCAAGACGTATGACCGAGGCGATCTGTTCTCTGAAAACAGTCTCCTTGCCATCGAGATAATCGTGTACGCCGGAGGTCTTGACATAAAAGCACTCATGATCTCTGGCAATCGAAGCGTAATCATTGAGAGAAAGGAGACGGCTTCTCATGGCATAGAGCCTGGTATGGAGATTATCTTGGTCTGCGTAATCTTTCATCGTACCTCATCTTTCAAGAAGAATGGACAGAATCGTTTCTTTTATGGCATCGGTAAGTGCCGGATCTTGATACAACCTTTCGCTATCTTTCTGTAGGGCGATAAATTCGGTTTCTGCCTGCTTTTTGGCCCTTTCGAGCGCCTCTTTCAGTTTCTCATTTCCTGCAGCGATAATCACGTCGAATTCCCGCGTCTTTTTTTCCTCAATTGCTTTTTTATACGCCTCGATCTTTTGCCGGTACTCCTGTTCGGCCTTCTCGACTGCCCCGGCACACTCCTTTTCGATCTCGAGAACCCTTGTCATTACAGTGTCCATAGCCCTTTTTCCTCTCTCTTCAGGATCGATTTCCTGGAGAGTGTCCCCGCTTCTGTTCGGGGTATCATGCTGCCGGTTATGATAGGTGAGCGAATAATCGTTTAATGATTAAGAACATGTTCTTTTCAGGTTGTAGATTGCAAATGGACCTATGGTCTTTTATTGCGAACTTTTAAGAAGAATTACCTTGAGTATTGATATCCGGTTAAACGAGAAAGAGACTCCTGATTATCGGGGTGATAATTTCAACAGGGGCGCTCAAGTGTAGAGGGGTTTGCTCCTTTTGGAAGTAAATATGACAAAAATATATTTGTGTGTCAAGGCAATAAAAGACGCTATAGTATGAATATTTGAGGCAAAAGAACGGGAAAACTACATCCTGAGTGCCGACACTTGACCCTTTCAACTCGATAATTTAATCCGATTGACTGTGGTGACATCTATTCCTGGGCTGGAAAAATTGTATTGACAAAAGGGTTCCTACACAGGAAAATAAAGACCATACTTTTATAACCCTCATCCATATCAATCGGCATTTCAATCTCACAGCTGAACGTATCTACCCGCTGATATCTGAGAAAAACAGACTCATCGTAGAGAGGAGGTTCCTATGTATCGTTTTAAACGTCTCATGGTAGGACTTGCCCTCAGCGATATGGACGAATCAAAGATTCGTTATGCATCGCTGGTCAGCCGTCTCGCCTCGTCAGAAGAGATTACCTTCATCCATGTAAAGAGTGCAATTGATGTTACCGACGGCTCTCCCGAAAAATCTCCCTTCATGCCATCCGCATCGAGTCATGAATTAATAGGGGAACGAATGCGGGAACTTGTCGACAAATACTGTGTCTATTGCCCTCACGGTGTGAAGATCGATTATGAAATCTTCGATGAATCACAGCTGGTTGATATCGATATTTTGAGAAGGATAAAAGAAAAAGACATCGATCTCATCGTTGTTGGTAAAATAAGCAGCGAATTTACTGCCGAAGAAACCATTCCCGTCAAGGTCACAAGAAAAGCGCCGTGCTCGGCATTGTATATTCCGAGGGGATCGTGGCCTGGGGGATCGAGACCCTCGGATACAAGGATTCTCGTTACCGTGGAATTTTCAGAGGATTCCTCGGGAGACCCGATGCAGTTTGCCATCGATTTTGCAACCGAATACAAAATAACCGATATTTCCTGTGTTCATGTTTTCGATGTTCCTCTCGGATATTATAAAAGGGGGAAGAGTTACGAGGAATTTTCCGAAATAATGAGGAAAAATGCGGAAAAGAGACTCGAGGAATTTAAAAATGGTTTTGATTTCAAAGGTATTTCTCTGTCTTCATTCCTGATGAGATTAGAGGATAAGCATTACACGGCCATACTCGAAGTAGCTAAAAAGAAAAACATTAACCTTATAGTCATAGGAGAGCGGCGTAAAAAGGCGGCTGCCAAGTTACTGCTGCAGAGCGTGACGGAGCAGCTTATCAGAACAACGACGGTTCCCCTTATTTCAGTAGTAGCAAAGGGGAAAGGGATGAGCTTCTTTGAAGCCCTGCTCAGAATTTAACTGAGCTGAAGCGCGCGCATAGAACCAAGTATTTTTCTTGCCGGTCGGTGATTTGTCGATGCATGGCGTCTGAGATCATCGATACGATATTTCATCAACATTGAAAGGGAGGTGTGAAATGCCGGGAAGTACCTATAAAATCATTGAACTTGTGGGAACGAGTGAAAAATCCTGGGATGATGCCGCGAAAAACGCCGTGGAAGCGGCAGGCGGAAGTCTTCATGATTTAAGGGTAGCCGAGATTACGAAACTGGATATGACCGTTGAAAATGGGAAGGTGAAGAGGTTTAGAGCCAGGGTGAATGTCTCCTTCAGGCTTGAAGAATAAACAATTCGCCGGTTTTGATGAAATGCGGGTTCGCTACTTTGCTGCGGGAAATCCATTATAGTAACAGAGCGTGGGAAGATTGCTGTTAATTCCGGCCAGGCATCTGTTGCAGGAAACGCAGGAGACGGTATCGGTTTTTCCTTCTCTGAATTTTTTCACGATCAGGGGTTCCCGGATAAAGGGACGGCTCATCGATATAAGGTCAGCATGGTTCTTCTGGAGAATTTCCTCCATATGAGCTCTTCTCCGAAGTCCGCCTACGAGAATAAGCGGTATATTCCCTATCACCGGTTTTATCACCTTTGCTCCTTCGAGATTATAACCCTCCTCAAGGTCGTATTTGCCGACGAGCCTGCCGACCACTATCCTACCCACAGGTTTTTTCCAGGCGGGCAGACCCTGCACCATTTCATCGACGGGGACATCACCCCTGCACATGTTCATGTATGAAAAAAGGGTCCCGCAGCTTATTTCCAGTGCATCGATTTTAAGTTCGGCGAGCCACCCGGCATATCTGGCCGCAAGGGGAGGGGTTATCCCTTCCCGCGGGGTGAAGTCGTTTGCATTCATTTTCACCAGAATGGGGATACCTTCCGGCATGGTCTCCCTGATCTTCAGGATAATTTCCCTCAAGAAGCGAAAGCGGTTTTCGTCCGATCCTCCCCAGGCATCCTTTCTGCGGTTGAAAAAAGGTGAAAGAAACTGGTTTATCAACCAGCCGTGGGCGGCATGGATCTGAATAGCATCTGCGCCTGCCTCAAAGGCGCGCCTGGCTGCCGTAGCGAATGCGTTAATTGTCTCTTTGATGTCTCCCTCCGTCATCGCCCTGGGTTTGAAAAAATAGACCGGATCCCGCACCGCGCTGGAAGGACCAATCGGTGTCTCGCCGATCACTTCTTTGCTCGACTGCCGTCCGGCATGGGCGAGCTGAAAGGCGATCTTTCCCCCTTCGTCGTGGACGGCGTCGGTAAGTCTTTTGAGACCGGGGATCATATCGTCGCTCTGAATTCCCGCTTGATACATTAACCCCCTGCCCAGTGGTTTGACAGCCATCATCCCGGTGATGATAAGGCCCACCTCTCCCTTTGCAAGGGTTCGGTACCGTTTTATGAAGCGCTCCGTAACCTCGCCCGTCTCGAGGGCCATACCCTCATATGTCGCCGAGTTGACGAACCTGTTTTTAATCTTCATGGTTCCGATCATGATGGGTGAAAAGAGAAGCGACATGGCGAGTCTCCTTTTGTTTGAGATGGAAGCGGGCCTTCATTACACCGCCACAAATCTAATCGGTTTTGCTTTATATTACAATATACAATTTGATGATCGATTGTTGGGCGAAAAAGGGGTTCCAGAAGATAGAGAGGATTTATGTTTGATTCGCTTAGGTGTCGAGAATGAAGAATTGATCCCTCTCGTTAGAAATCAATCAACCTGCTCAATCACTCGATCAATGCTCGTTGAAATACCCCGAATTTTGCTTTCAAAACTCACTTGACATACGAATTTGATTATCTATATATTTTGAAAACGACGAAAAAGCAGTATTCTGTCACGGCCGAGAGTGAAGGATGACCACGTGGGTGTACCGGCGTTTATCACTTACAATGCCTTAAAAGTATTGGGTATATGGTTGGTCAGTGAATTGGTCTATCGGCTCGTCAGTTCCGTCGAAATCGACCTGGGCCACCGTTGTCATAGAGTTCCGGGAAATGCAGTACCGTAAGCGACCCTGAGGGTAACGGGCCGCTTCACAGGTGAAAAGCCGTCTTCCCGATTCATGTAAGGCGGCGGCAGAAAAAGGAAAAACGATGGACATCGTCATTACCACGTTCGAATCCGTCGCCGTACTCCTGGGAATCGGAATCCTTGGATTCAGCATTGTCGTCAGGCGTATCCTGCCTGAGGATGCCTTGGGAGTTCTTACCGCCATTGCCATTGATATCGCGCTTCCCTGTCTCATTTTTGCCAATATAATTGAAAACTTTCAGCCCGCCGACATGCCGGGATGGTATCTCCTGCCGCTCTGGTGGGTCGGATTCACGCTGCTGGCTGGTGTCCTGTCGGGTCTTTTTTCATTGCTCTCCCGGCGTGAAACGCGCCGGGAATTTGCGGCGACCCTCTTTTACCAGAATGCCATCTTTTTCCCCCTGGCCATTCTGTCGGGCATGTTCGGGAATTCCTCCACGCAGGTGGTGACCCTGTTTCTTTTTACCATGTTGAGCCCATCATTTTTTTTCAGCACCTATCACTTCTTTTTCGGCGGTGCGGGCCGTGCCGTGGATTGGAAAAAAGTTTTCAATATCGTTCTCATTGCAACATTGGCGGCCACGTTGCTCGCTCTTTCAGGAATACAGGGAATAGTCCCCGGTTTTCTCGTGCGGTCCCTCCTCATGGTCGGGGCCATGGCCATTCCTCTGCTCATGATCATTCTAGGCGGTAATATCTATCTCGATTACCGAAACAAGGGATCGCTTTTCATTGGCGAGGTGGTGAAATTTGTCATCATCAAGAACTTCTTGTTTCCCCTGTTAATGCTGGGGGTGCTTCTGATGGTTCGACCCGCCCGCGATGTGGCCCTGATTCTTCTGCTGGAAAGTGCCGTACCTCCCATTACTGCCATGCCCATCGTTGTCGAACGGGCCGGGGGAAACAGAAATATTGTGAATCAGTTCATGTTTGCCAGTTTCATCTTGGCCCTCGTATCGATACCGGTGATGGTCCTGCTCTTCGAGTATTTTTTTGCACTCCCCTGAGAACGTTCGGAGTGTCGTTGGAGGAAAAATGCGAGCAGAGCCCTTTTTGATCGGGGGCGTCCCCGCAAGCCCCGCCTTGTGGGCGGGGAGCTTCACTACAATATGCCCATATAAGGTTGGAAGGGTCCCTCGGAAAGAGGTGATCCCAATGTATAGGTGAAGCCGTTTGATGGGTAGCTATAGGGTAGCAAAAAATTATTAGCACTAAAAAGGGG
>JAFGBH010000063.1 GCA_016933215.1 Deltaproteobacteria bacterium
ATTCCTGAACGAACCGATTCCGTGGGGTGTTACCCATGCGGCTATGATCGATTTTTCGCTACTGGCCGTTGCGATCGGTTTAGGAGCAACCGTTGTGCGCGTTGGATTTGAAGACAGTGTGTTCTATGCACCTGGCAAAGCAGCGTCTGCCAATGTCGAATTGGTTAAGCGGGTTGTAGCATTGGTTCATAACATGGGATTCGATGTTGCTACGAGCGAAGAAGCTCGGGCCATTCTTGGAGTTTTAAAATGATGCACTCCACAGAAAACCATCGACGAGGTTATCAAATGTAAGAAGTGACCCACATTCCGGGACCACAGTAATTCTTCTAATTTTTTGAAATCACCGGTTTGTTCTGCAATATTACACCACCACATGCTCGTATAGATTAACTCATGGCAGGAGGAAGAAGCCTGTCATCGGCCTCTGTTAGATTTTAACTCGCTCGGGTGCCGTATAGATCGTGAAGCCCCCTCCCCTGGCAAAACCGACAATCGTCATATTCATTTCCCGCGCCATTAAAATGGTCTGATGGGTGGGGGCGCCCCTGGAAACTATTATAGGAATTCCGCTTTTCTTGGCCTTGTGAAGTATCTCCGACGAGATTCTTCCCGTACTTGCGATAAGCGCCTTTGAAAAATCCTCGTTGTCCATCAATCCCCGTCCGATGACCTTGTCCACCGCGTTGTGCCTTCCTATATCATCGGCCATAATGTGGGGGATTTTACCCCTCGTGCTCAGGACTGCCGTATGGACGCCGCCTGTTGCCCGGTAAAGTTCCGAGCAGGTCTGCAGATATTTCGTGATTTCCACGATGCTCTCGCCCTCAATCACTAAATCATTCTCCAGCGGATCGCTGGAGGCAAATTCAGCGGCGCTTGCATAGATCACACCTCTGCCGCAGCCTGCTGCATAGAGACGCTTTTCCAGCAATTCCGAATCGGGGTCATGTTCCATTTCCACGTCGGCGCGCCACATCTGCCCGTCGCACCGGTAGGATTTGATATCTTTCAGAGAGCTTATAAATCGCGAGGTGAAGAGAAACCCCACTGTCAGTTCTTTGAGATCGAGGGGAGTGCACATGAGCGTTGCGATTTCCGTGCCATTGGCTACGATGGTAAAGGGGATCTCCGTTGCCACCGATACCGTCTCCTCGGTCATTACTCCCTGCTTTAATCTCATGACGTCAAAGCCGACGAGGGCATCAAGTGGAGCCTGCTTTTTTTCCATGTCATCGCCTCCCGATGAGATATTCAATTATACCCCAATTTTATGCCGTAGTTTTAAGTTAATAATCATTCGCCGAATATCAAAGCGATAAAGCCCCTGTTTGTTGTACGACGGATGATATTGCAAATAATTAGTATATACAAGCTGTTATGTTCCATACGTCTTGACACGAGCAGGAAGGATAGTTATTTTATAACCCAGGAAAAATGATATAACGGCATCAGCTTATGGCTGATATTGTCTACAGATATTATTACCCCCGGCTTCATGATGAGAAGGGGGCTGCGTACTTTTTGAGTGAGAGTGCTCAGGGAGGATATGGAAATGGCTGAGATAAAAGTAGATGTGTGCTGGGAAACATGCCCCGTGCCCCTTGTAGAGACACGCAAGGCTCTCAGGAAGGCAGAGGCTGGTGATATCGTGGAGGTTAAAGGAACTCATCCTGCCTCAAAAAAAGAGATCCCCATGGCCGTCAAGGCACTGGGACTGGAACTTGTCGAGGTCGAAGAAAAGGACGGGGTCTGGATGTTACGGATACGTAAGTAAAGGGATGGTGCATCATGAACGAAAAAGCAACCATAGTAGTTCATAGCGGAGATATGGATAAACTTTACAGCGCGTTGATTATTGCCAACGGAGCGCTTTCTATGGGGATGGAGGCATCGCTCTATTTCACCTTTTGGGGTCTTGAGCGACTCGTCAAGGGAAAGCTGGAAAAGGGAGCGCTTTCGGCGATGAATATGCTGGGCCTGGGAAAATGGATGGTGAAGCGGAGAATGAAGGCGACGAACGTGGCGTCTCTGGAGAAGCTTTTGATGGATTTAAAGGAGCTCGGGGGCAAGATTATCGCCTGTGAAATGACGATGGAAATCATGGGGATAAAACGTGAAGATCTTCGCGAGGATCTCATCGATGAATACGGGGCCGTAGGGGCCTATATTCAGGAGGCGAAGGGATCTTCCATAACCTTGTTTATATGATGAGGGTAAAAAATGACTGAAAAACCAGTGTTTCTCGATAATGCAGCGGCGACACGGGTGGATGAGCGGGTGATGGAGGCGATGAAGCCCTACTTTTTTGATATCTATTCCGTTGCCTCTTCGGAGTTCGGTTACTCGCTCGGCATAGAATCGAGAGAGGCCCTTGAAGGGGCCCGGAAAACACTCTCGAACTATATCGGTGCGGAAGAGGATGAGTTTGTGTTCACGTCAGGAAGCACGGAATCCGGCAATATGGCCCTCAAGGGGGTCGCCCTTTCTCTGGGTGAGAAAAAGGGGAAACATATCATCATCTCCGGAATCGAGGATTTTCCGGTGCTTCATAGCGCCAGGGCTCTTGAAAAACAGGGATTTTCAGTCACCTATCTTGATGTGGACCACGAGGGCTTTGTGGACCTGGACAAACTCAGGGATGCCATAACGGATGAAACAATCCTGGTTTCCATCCAGCACGCCAACCAGGAAATCGGCACACTTCAGGATATCGAAACCATCAGTCGAATCTGCAGGGAACGGGACGTGCTCTTTCACACCGATGCCACCCATACGTTTACACGGGTGCCGCTGGATTTTAATCAAGGGGCGGCGGATCTGATTACAGTCTCGCCCCACACGATTCATGGCCCCAAGGGAATAGGGGGCCTCTATATAAGGAAAGGTACGCCCATCGCCAAGTGGATGGATGGGGGATTTCAGGAATTCAACCTCCGGGCGGGACTTGAAAATATTCCGGGGGCAGTCGGTTTTGCAAAGGCGGTAGAGCTGGTAACAGAAGGAGAAACCAAAGAGATTCAGTCAATGCGGGACCATCTCATTGATCGCGTACTCGCCGAAATACCGGATACAACCCTTAATGGTCCCCGGTGGAAAAGGGCCCCGCAGAATGCCAATATCAGTTTTCATTTCGTTGAAGGGGAATCCATCACCCTCCATCTCGATATGCGGGGTTTTGCCGTGAGCACCGGTTCTGCCTGCTTCAGCCGTTCTCTCGAGGCAAGTCACGTCATTATGGGAATAGGTGGAGACCATGAGCGGGCCCACGGGTCGATTCGTTATACGATGGGACGTTACAACGATATGGGCGAGATAAATCGAGCGGTGGACGCAATGAGCGAAGTCGTACAGCAGTTACGAGAAATCAGTCCTCTTGGGAAGACTAAGTAACAAAGGGAGAAATACAATGAAATTTCCATATAGCGAGAAGGTATTAGAACATTTCAAGCATCCCCGGAACGTGGGAAAGATAGAAAACCCTGACGGGAATGCCCTGGAAGGAAGTCCCGCCTGCGGCGATATGGTGGCGGTATATATAAAGGTCGATTCCGATAAAAATCGCATCGAAGATGTAAAGTTTGAATCTTACGGATGCGCTTCCAATATAGCAACGGGCTCCATCATTACAGAGCTTGCCAAAGGGAAAACCCTTGATGAGGCAAAGAAGATTGACTGGAAAGAGGCGTCCGAAGCACTCGGTGGGCTCCCGCCAATCAAGGCTCATTGTTCTGTTCTGGCCGTGGAGGGGCTCCGTTCGGCGATACAGAATTATGAGGAGCGCCACGGCCTGGTAAAGGAACAGAAACCCACCACCGTAGAGATTGTAAGAAAGCGCCTCAAAAAGGTCATGAATCCACTTTCCGGTCTCGATCTGGTCCGTACGAATCTGGTCACAGATGTCGAGGTAGAAGGCGGTGTCGTCAGGGTGGTCATCGACATTCCCTCCGGCCATCAGTTTGCCAACAATATCAGGGACGAGATTCTGGAAAAGATAGAACCGCTCTGGGACGTGAATCAGGTGGTGGTTGAGTTTACGGAATAACTGCCCTTTTCTGAAAAACGGGGTAACGAAAGAGAGGGATCAACCAAACCATCATTTCTCTTGACGTTACCTCATTGATAATGCTATGGAAAAGCACGTTCAAGAGGGTACTTGTTCACACCTCCTTACTACTCGGAAACGGTCTATAGCTCCTGTTCTTCCGCCTCTCCCAACGAGGATTTCATTCTCTCTGCCCTGATAAATCAAAAAGAAAGCGACACCAGATTGCTTTAGACAGGTTTAACTGAAACGCAGCCATTTTATAATCCATTATATGAAAAGGGTTTCGGTCCATACCTGTTTTTTTATTTCTGACCTGCAAAAAAAACATCAATGAGCTTTCAAAGGAGGGAGAAAGATGATCGGTACATTGTCTGAGAAGGTTTTGGATGCCGTCCTTGAGACGATACCCGTGGAGTTCTCCGTGGTTGACGAGAACGACAAGGTGCTGGCATGGAATTATCACGAGACCCGAATATTCAAGAGGCCGAAGGGGGCCCTCGGGAGAGATGTTCGTGATTGCCATCCGAAAAGGAGCCTCGAAAAGGTTGAAATTATTCTCAAAGAAATGAAGGAGGGGAAGAGGGAGACGGCACGTTTCTGGGTAGATCTTCCCATTGGTCCCGATAAAGAGAAGCAGAAAGTGCTCATCGAATATTATGCCCTGAGGGATTCCGACGGAACATATCTGGGGTGCCTGGAGGCATCACGGAATATTCAGGACCTGCTTTCAATCACCGGCCAGAGGCGTCTCCTTGATTAAATTGGTCGAATTATGACGTTTTCGTAGTTTCTCCTTGACCGTGGGAGGTATTTCCCGCTATATCAGGACTTTAAAAATTTTAGGTTTCCTTTATTACGCTGGCAATAATATACGTCAAAGCCGTCATTCCCGCGAAAGCGGGAATCCAGAATTAGCATAGATGCCGGATCAAGTCCGGCATGACAGTTGATATGTTTAATTGCCGTAATAATAACGTTTTTAATACCTATGAAAAGGAGAATTTATACTATGAAGAGAAAGATAACCCTTCTTTTATGTGTTTTCTGTTTTCTCTTTTCCCTGGCAATTGTTCAGTCCGGTTATGCAGCCGCGGCGGATAAGCCCTTCACCTTCGGACTCCTTCTTGTCGGCCCCTATAATGATCACGGATACAGCCAGGCCCATTATGAAGGTGGGGAATACGTAGAAAGGACCATTCCCGGTACGAAGATGATTTACATCGACAAGGTCAATCCCGCCGACCGGCCCGGCATCACGATACCTCAACTGGTCGATGACATGGTAGAAAAGGGGGCAGAACTCATTATCGCCAATTCAGACGACATGAAAGACGGTATCAGAGAAGCGGCCCGCATGCACCCGGAGACCGATTTTATTCATATATCGGGTGACGATGTCATAACAGGCATGGCACCGAAAAATCTTGCCAATCTCTTCGGGAGGATGGAATATGGAAAAATGATGGCCGGTTTTGTCGCCGCCATGACATCACAGACGGGGAAAATCGGCTACCTTGGACCGCTGGTGAATGACGAAACACGGCGGCTCGCCTCATCCTGCTATCTGGGCGCACGCTATGCATGGGAAACAGTGCTGAAAAAAGACCCGGCAGACCTTAAATTTCAGGTCACCTGGATAGGCTTCTGGTTCAACATTCCCGGTGTGACGGCCGACCCCACGCAGGTTGCCCAGAATTTCTTCAACAGCGGCTACGATGTAGTCATCTCGGGGATCGATACGACCGAGGCCGTCGTGGTTGCGAATCAGAAGATAAAAGAAGGGAAAGAGGCCTGGGCAATACCGTACGATTATGTCGGCGCCTGTGAGGGTGCCTCGGCGGTGTGCCTTGGCGTTCCCTATTTCAACTGGGGGCCGGGATACGTTTCCTTCATAAAAAAATCGATGGCGGGCACATTTGCATCTGAATGGTTGTGGCTGAGCCCGGACTGGAAAGATATCAACAACATCGACACAAGCACCATAGGCTTTGCCCGGGGAGGGGCCCTCTCGGCGGAATCGGGTATTGCTCTCTCGGCTTTTATCAGCGATCTTGGTGCGGGAAAACTCAATCTTTTCACGGGACCGCTTTTCTATCAGGATGGCAGCGTTTATCTGAAGAAGGGCGCCGTTGCCACGGATAAGGAGATCTGGTACATGAAGCAGCTCCTGAAAGGAATGAGCGGGCAAAGCAGTGCAAAATAACACGTTTGTTTTTTATTAAGGGATACAACGTGAATGAATAAAAAGTGCAGAATATCCTCAGGTGGATTCTGCACTTTTTTGTTTTTGGCGGCAGCGAGTAGCGAACGATGCGAATTGAATTGCGTGATATGCACAAACATTACGGCTCGATAAAGGCCAATAACGGGATTAATCTGACCGTGGAGGAGGGGACGATCCACGGGATACTGGGGGAGAACGGTGCGGGGAAAAGCACCCTCATGAAGGTCCTCGCAGGCTATATCCCGAAAACGGGCGGGGAAATAATCATAGACGACAAAATACAAGACTACCATACCCCTGCCGACGCATCGAGGCGGGGAATCGGCATGCTTTACCAGGAGCCGCTCGATTATCCGCCGCTGACCGTACTTGAAAACTTCATGATCGGACAGGCAGGAGGTGTATCGAATAAGACCCTCCGTTTCAGAGAAAAATTAGAAGACCTGATAAGGCATTTTAATTTTACAATTGACCCCGATGTCAGGGTAAAACAACTCACCGTTGGCGAACGCCAGCAGCTGGAGATGCTTCGACTCCTCTCGCTCGGAATAGAGGTCCTGATCCTGGACGAACCGACCACGGGAATTTCGGATCTCCAGAAGGAAGCGCTTTTTAATTCACTGAGAAGACTTGCCTCCGAGGGCAAGAGTGTTATTCTCGTATCGCACAAGCTCAAAGATTCAGAGGCCCTCTGCGACAGGGTCACCGTGCTTCGCGAAGGCGAGGTGACGGGTTCGATGGAAAAGCCCTATGATGCTAATGAACTCCTGTCAATGATGTTCGGTGAACCTCCCCTCCCCTCGACACGTTCACCCGTTGAATATGGCGGGACAGTGCTTTCCATGAAAAACATATCGGGTCTGGGGGAACGAACCGGTCTCTCTCGGTGCACGATCGATGTCAGAGAGGGGGAAATGATAGGGCTGGCAGGCCTGGAGGGGAGCGGTCAGGGAGTTTTTCTCCGGATTGCGGCAGGCATCACGAAACCGACGGACGGTTCTCTCTCCTTTTTTGGGGAGGACATGAGTGGGAAGAACCTTCACGCCTTCAAAAAAGCAGGGGTGGTCTTTCTCCCCGCCTCACGTCTGGAAGAGGGGCTCATGCCCGATCTCAGCATTCAGGAACACTTCGCCCTGAAAGAGGGCGGCAGCAGTTTTTTTGTGAAGTGGGATGAGGCTCGTTCAGAGTCACGTGAGAAAACGGAAAAGTTTCGTGTCAAGGGAACACCGGATACGATAGCGGAAGCTCTTTCAGGCGGAAACCAGCAGCGTCTCATGCTTTCACTTCTATCAAAGGAATCGACACTTCTCCTCCTTGAACAGCCGACGAGGGGGCTCGATGTGGAGTCCACGAACTGGGTCTGGTGGCATCTCAGTAAATATTGTCTCAGAAAGACGGCTGTAATCTTTTCTTCCACCGATCTCGATGAGATCATGTCGATTGCAGACCGGATACTGGTCTTTTTCGACGGCACAATTATCAAGGATGTAAAGAGAGACAAGACCGATACCAAAGAGCTGGCAAAGGCCATCGCCGGTAAGGTGTAATGTCGGATGCAGGAAAGTAATGGTATAAATACATCCGTTTCGAGAAGAGATAACGCCATCGCGCGTTTTTCCCGCGATCTGGTCATTACGGTACTTGTCGTTGTTTCCTTTACGACGCTCATTATTGTTCTTGCCGGGGCTCCTCCCCTGGCCGCCTACTATCATATTTTCAAGGGATCTCTGGGATCGTGGGTAAAACTGGGTCACGTCATCAGAGTCTGGATACCTCTGACGCTCTGCACATGCGGTCTCCTCTATACCTTCAGGATCGGCCTCTGGAATATCGGTGTGGAAGGGCAGGTCATCATGGGGGCAGTCTTTACCACCTATGTCCTTCGTTTCGGTATGGATGGCCGAATGGCAAATTTCTTTCTTATCGCGGCTTTTACTGCGGGTGTCGCCGGGGGAGCCCTCTGGGCGCTCATAGCGGGGTACCTGAAGACAAAAGGCGGGGTGAATGAGATCTTTGCGGGGCTGGGGCTCAACTTCGTGGCCCAGGGGATTATCCTGTGGCTCATCTTCGGGCCCTGGAAACGGGCGGGCATTGCCTCCATGAGCGGAACGGAGCTTCTGCCCCGAGAACTCTGGCTTTCCTATGTGTCCACTATCCGTCTTTCGCCACTCGGTCTTTCACTTGCCCTTTGTGCCATCATCGTGACGGCGATAATGCTTCGCTACACGAAAATAGGCCTCTGTTTGAAGGCCCTGGGCAGCAATCCCAATGCCGCCCATATATTCGACCTCAATACGAGACTTTACATGCTTCTTGCAATGGTGTTTGCCGGAGGCTTTGCCGGCCTTGCGGGGAGCATGCAGGTTACAGGCGTCTATCACCGGCTTATACCGGCGATATCGAGCAACTACGGGTACCTTGCGCTTCTTGTGGCGATGCTTTCCAACTATAACGTCTGGATCGGTCCCGTGGTCGCCTTCTTTTTTGCCTGCCTCAATGTGGGGAGCATTCAGCTTCCGATGATGTTGCAAATGGATTCGTCGCTGAGCGGTGTTATACAGGGCGCGCTTGTTCTCGCCGCCCTTGCTGTTCATGCCTGGCGCATTCGGGCGAGGCGTATCGCCGAAGAGACATGGTATTGATATGACGGGATTTGATCTGACCATACTGCTTGGAGGCGTTGTCGCGGGAGCGGCACCGATCCTTCTTGCCACGTTGGGTGAAACCATCACCGAAAAGGCGGGGATTATCAACCTCTCGCTGGACGGGACGATTATGCTGAGCGCGATGACCGCCTTTGTCGTTGCCTTTAACACAGAGAGTCTGATCGCCGGATTTGTGAGCGCAGCCGTGGTGGGGGCCCTGGTTGCCGCCGTCGTGGGTATCTTCAGCATTTATCTGGAACAATCCCAGGTGGCCGTTGGATTTGTCCTGACGCTGATGGCACGTGATCTTGCTTATTTTTTGGGCAATCCCTATACAAGGGTCCCCGGTCCCTCGGTGGGACCGCAGCCAATTCCCTTTCTTAAGGATATCCCATTTTTGGGAGAGGTCTTTTTTAATCACAGTTTGCCCGTCTATCTGAGCCTCCTCCTGATCGGGCTCATCTGGTGGTATATGTACCGTACACCCCAGGGCCTGAGGCTGAGATCGGTCGGTGAGAATCCGGGAGCCTGTTTTGCCAGGGGAATCAATCCGCGGAGTCTTCAGATGATCTATGTTTTATGCGGCGGATTCTTTGTGGGCCTTGCGGGAGCGACCTTTTCGCTCTGTACCAAACCGGGGTGGGGTCGTCCGCAGGGAGCGGAAGGAACGGGCTGGATAGCCCTCGCGCTGGTCATATTTGGTGGATGGCATCCCATACGGGCCGCAATCGGCGCATATCTCTTTGCCTTTCTCCAGGTAATGGGGATCTATTTCCAGGAGTGGTTTCCCTCTGTGCCGGCACAGGTATTTCAGGTTGCCCCCTTCCCCCTCATGATATTTACCCTCGTTTTCATCAATTTCGCCCAGAAGGAATCTGTCATAAAACATGCGGAAGGCAGGGTCTGGCTGAAAGTTGTTCTCAGATTGTTCTCAGGGGCAATGCCCACTGCCCTGGGAAAGCCACACAAAACGGGCCAGTAAATAACTCCTGATTTTCCCGATCACAGGGGACATATATCCTGAATATCGACCTTCCCGGCGAGGGTTTTTTCAGCCCGTTCTCTTTCGGAGACGGAAAATCGCAGACAGACCCCGCAGTCGGAGCTTATCTGGCGGGGCACGGGAATTATCTTGTGGGGAATGCCCTCCCTCTTGAAGAGTTTTTCGGCCATAAGCGCACCGCTCGTCGAGGGAAAAAGGGCAATAAGGTAGGTGTTCCCGGAGGTCATATCCTGATTACCTTTCCTGCGGAAAGCATCGTCTCGGCGATGTCGTACATATTCGATACCGTCCCCGCCCGAATCTCTTCCTTCAGTCCGTAAAAATCGAGGCAGGTGCCGCAGACCAGAATAGTCAGACCTTTTTCCTCCAGAGAGTGCAGGTCTTCCAGAACGTCGGAGCCTTGAACGGTGAGCTTCACGCCGGCATTGAAAAAGATCAGTGTGTCGGGCTTCGGTGACACCTCGCCGAGTGCGTGAAAAAACCCCTTAATGAGGACGGTCCCCAACTCGTCGTCACCCTGTCCCATTTTGTCAGAGGGAAAGACCACGACGGTGGGGCCGGTCGATGGGATTCCGGCTTCAGTTTTTCCGGGTCCCCCGTCAGCGGTGATGCGGATGGAGAAAGTTCCCGCACCTTCCTCAACCGTTGCGGTGCATCCCTGACTCTTTGCTATACGGCACACGTTATCCCGTGCCGCTTCGTTATCAACGATGATGACACAGTCATCCGCTTCTTCGATGGCTTTTTTTGCCAGCATGACGGGCTCGGGGCAGGCAAGCCCCCTGGCGTCGATTTCTCTTGTCATGAATGAGGTTCCTTTCCTCTATACGCAAGCGCTTCCAAAGCTACAATACACTTCTCAACATCTTCTTTTTCAAGAAAGTATCCCGGACTCAGCCGCACCGTACCCCCGGGAAAGGTTCCCGTTGTATGGTGGGCGGCGGGTGCGCACTGCAGGCCGGGCCTCGACATGATGTTGAATTCTTCGTCGAGAGCCAGGGCAACCTCGGCGGGGCTCATTCCCTCTATATTGAAGGAAATGACGGCAGTCTGCCTTTTTTCATCGCGGCATCCGTAGAGGGTTGCCCCCGGAATCGAAGCAATGCCTTCGATCAGCATGGCGGTGAGTTCCTGTTCCTTTTTTCTGATCTTTTCGATTCCTGTTCTCTTGATAAATTGAATGCCCGCACCGAGGCCCGCGATGCCGATCGTGTTTGGTGTTCCCGATTCGAATTTATCCGGAAGAAAATCGGGATGTTCCAGCGATTCGGAGCTGCTTCCGGTTCCACCCATGGTGAGAGGGCTGATTTTACCCTCCAGGCCATCTCTGATATAAAGCCCTCCCGTTCCCTGGGGGCCGAAGAGCGATTTATGGCCGGTAAATGCAAGAAGATCGACGGACATCTCCTCCACATTGATGGGAATGACACCCGCAGTCTGTGCCGCATCGACGCAAAAGATGATCTCTTTATCCCGTGCAATCGTTCCGACCTCTGAGATGGGCATGATGGTCCCCGTTACGTTTGATGCGTGAGTAAGATAAATTGCCCGTGTCGATGTCATTATTGCGCGGTTTACATCGTCAGGGTTCATCTCTCCCGATGACGAGCAGGGGATCACGGAGACCTCCACGCCACGCTTTTCCATCGCCTTGAGGGGTCTCATGACGGAATTATGCTCCATCCCCGACGTGATGACGTGGTCACCCGGTTTCAAAAGGCCTAAAATTGCAATGTTGAGCGCCTCGGTGGCGTTTTTCGTAAAGATTAATCTCAGCGGGTTTATTACCCCGAAGAGATCGGCTGCCGCTTCCCTGGTATCAAAGATAACGCGCCCCGCATCGACGGACATGCTGTGACCCGAACGGCCGGGATTCGCCCCTACCGACTGGGCATAGGTTGCCATTGCCGTCAATGTTTCTTCCGGTTTCGGCCACGATGTGGCTGCATTGTCCATGTAGATTGGTCGTTTCATGGAAGTTTCACTATTCATTCAATGAATAGATAGTATGCATAAGTAGATTGTTTGTCAAATTCATATTAATTATAATTATTGAGTAATTATAGAGGTTTTCTATACTTTCAGGGATGCGTTTCCATCAACTGGTGAACGAAGCTTGAAAATCAGGAATTTTCTGAAACGTCGAAGATTCTCCGTAACATCTCGGAGTTACACGGGATTACGGGGAGCTTCTGTCGACCGTTTGCCGTCAGAAAGAGAAAAATTTTTCTTGACATTTTAGTTTAGGTGCTTAACTATATTGATATGGATGATACAGTACATCTCTTTCAAGATATCGCGGCACAGTTTATTCAGGTTATGAACAAGTATAGTGCCCTGGAGAAAAGACCGATCGATTTCGGGACGGACGAGCTTTTATATCCCTCTGAAATCCATACGATAGAGGCGATCGGAAAGGGCCGTGGGATGAATATCACCGAGTTGGGCGGTATGCTGGGCGTGACGAAGGGGGCCGTTTCCCAGAAGGTTGCCAGACTCGTGAGAAAGGGGCTTGTTGAGAAAATAAAGGCACCCTCCAGTGAAAAGGAGATACTGTTGAAGTTGACGGAGAAGGGGTGGATTGCCTTTGAGGGGCACGAAAAGTTTCACATGGGATTATATGTCGATTTTATTAAGTATATCGAGGACTTCTCAGCTGATGAGATGAAGCGTTTCAGTGAAATTCTAAAAAAATTGGAGGATCACATCGAGGGCTACGGAAAGAATCGGAAATGAGGTGTATGAAAAAGAGGATTATATTTTTTGGCCTTATGGTTTAGCAGGTAAACAATAATAGAGAGATTATGGAAGCGATGAAGAAAAAATCTGAAAAGAATAAAGAAAGAGCTTTGAAGGTCCTTGCGATCGTGGCATCAGCACGAAAAAAGGGCGTGGTGGCGTCCCTCGCGGCAGGTGTTCTGAAGGGTGCCGAGGAGGTCGGTGCCGAAACGGAGACGATCAACCTCTATGATTATGATCTTCGTTACTGTCGAGGATGCTGGGCCTGTGAGAGGAAAAACCGGTGCGTCCTGGATGACGACTTCGGAGAGATATTCGAGAAGGTTCTTGAGGCCGATATTCTTATTCTGGCTGCGCCCGTCTACTGGTCCAATGTGCCCGGTATTATGAAGACCTTTTTTGACCGTCAGTGCGGACTGGCCGTCAATCATGGTGAGGGAAAGACGGTCTTCGGGATGAGAGTTCCCCTCGGTTTCAACACTGAAGAGTCGGTTGCGGGAAAGAAGATAGTGCTCGTTGCGGCCTGCACGGCCCCCTGGCCCTTTAATATTCTCCTTGATGAGAGCAGGGGCGCGCTACGGGCGATGAAAAACTACACGAGAAAGATCAAGGGCACAATTGCGGGAAAAATCGTCTACACCGATTCGAGATTCGAAAATGTGAAGGGGAAAAGAAAACGATACGAGAAAAAGGCCTATACTCTCGGGTTACGAGTAGCCCGATCGGGGATGTAAAAAGAGTCTTTTCCTCATCAATCGTTTCATCCTTGACATGCCATCACCGCCTTTCTATACTTCCACTCAAGATCGTCAATTTCAGAGAAGTTGTTTTCATTAGTATCGAGATTATAGGGGAAAAACATTCAGGGGTATCGTATATGGCACGGCTCACCATGCAGGAACTGCTGTCGAGAATGAAAAAGAACAGGCGTTTCATGGAGAATGTCACGGCGCTACGGCAGCTTCCTTCCGATCAAGGCACCTTTGCTCCCTTTCCCGACTGGGTACGTCCCGAAATCGTTTCCATACTGGGAAAAAGGGGAATAGACCGGCTTTACTCTCACCAGTCATATGCCATGGAATCCATAAGGGAAGGGCATGACGTGGTCCTTGTGACGCCCACTGCCAGCGGGAAAACACTCTGCTATAACCTGCCCGTTCTTCAGCGCATCCTGGAAGAGCCCGAAACGCGGGCGCTCTATATGTTTCCCACGAAGGCCCTCGCCCAGGACCAGATGCACGAGGTGCACGGCCTGATCGGTGACCTGAAGGCGAATATCAAGACCTATACCTACGACGGAGATACCCCGGCCGATGCGCGGCAGGCGATTCGAAAACAGGGGCACGTGGTCGTCACCAATCCCGATATGCTTCATACGGGAATCCTGCCCCATCACACGAAATGGCAGAAGCTCTTTACCAATCTCAGATACGTGGTGATCGACGAACTGCACGTCTACCGCGGCGTCTTTGGAAGCCACCTGACCAATGTCATTCGCCGTCTCGTCAGGATCTGCAGGTTCTACGGCTGCGATCCCGTGTTTATCTGCTGTTCCGCCACGGTGGCAAATCCGAAGGAACATGCCGAACGTCTCCTGGAACGCCCCGTCGAACTGATCGATAAAAGCGGGGCCCCGACGGCATCCAAGACGTTTATCCTTTATAATCCTCCTATCGTAAACCGGGAGCTTGGCATCAGGCAGTCCGCCCTCACGCCGTCGCGGAACCTGGCCGCCGATCTTATCGCCAACGACATTCAGACCATTGTCTTTACCACGAGCCGCCTGAATGTGGAGGTGCTGACCAAGTATCTGAAGGACAAGTTTTCGAGAAAGAAGCCCAAGGACGATCAGTTTGTCACCGGCTACCGGGGAGGCTATCTCCCGAACCTGCGCAGGCAGGTGGAAAAGGGCCTTCGAAACCGGGAGGTTATGGGAGTGGTCAGTACCAACGCCCTCGAACTCGGTGTCGATATCGGAGACCTGGAGGCCTGTATCATGACAGGATATCCCGGCTCGATTGCCAGCACGTGGCAGCAGGCGGGCCGCGCCGGGAGACGGCAGGGGCACAGCCTCGCCATATTAATCTCTCGCAGTTCCCCCATGGACCAGTTTATCGTCGAAAATCCCGATTATTTCTTCTCGTCGTCACCCGAGCACTGCCGCGTTAATCCCGACAACCTTCTCATTCTCCTCCACCATCTGAAGAGTGCCGCCTTTGAGCTCCCCTTTGAACGGGGTGAGAAATTCGGTGATGAAAACATCGAGGAACTCCTCGACTATCTGGAGGAAAAGGGGATTCTGCACCGGGTTGACGACCGCTGGCACTGGGCGGCCGAGAGTTACCCCGCCGACGAGGTGAGTCTCCGAAGTATCAATCCCGAAAACGTGGTCGTTGTTGATACAACCGATACGGGAAATCACCAGGTTATCGCCGAAGTAGACTGGGACAGCGCCTTTACCAGCGTCCATGATGACGCCATTTACATGATGGAATCACAGCAATATCATGTCGATCACCTCGATCTGGAGCGGAAAAAGGCCTATGTCAGAAAGGTCGATGTGGACTATTACACCGATGCCATGACCTATACGAACGTCAGGGTCATCGACAGTTTCGAAACGAAACACCAGGGGAATCTCATCGCGGAGCACGGCGAGGTGCAGGTGGTAAGAAAGGTCGTGGGGTATAAAAAGATCAAGTTTTACACCTCTGAGAACCTCGGCTACGGTGAGGTAAATCTCCCCGAAAAGGATATGCACACCACGAGTTATTGGTTTACCATACCGAAGGACCTCCTCTCGAAGCTCTCCTATACCCAGGCGGAAATTATTGACGGACTTGCCGGCCTCGCCTACAGCCTCCATCATCTTGCAGCGATAACGCTCATGGCCGATATTCGGGATATTGACCGCAGTATCGGAGACAAGAGCGGCGAGTGGTTTGTCAGGCACGGCAGGGACAAGCGTATCATAACGACGGGTTCGGACTCCGAATATAATGGCGGCGAAATCAGACGGGATGCCTTCGATCCCACCATCTTTATCTTTGATGCCTATCCCGGGGGTATCGGGTTCTCCGATCTTCTCTATAAGGAGCACGAGGGACTCCTCCGATCGGCGGCGAAGCTCATCGGAAGCTGTCCCTGCAGTCACGGCTGTCCCTCCTGTGTGGGGCCGATCCTTGAGGTTGGAGTGATGGCGAAGGAAGTGGCACTGGCAATTTTACGATTGGTGGGTAAGGCGTGAGCGTAAAAAAAAGACTTGAGAGACTAACCGGTGAAACCAGGCCGGTTAAAAAGCCCTCGAATCGGGAAAAAGAGATAAGCGAACTTCGCCGGCGCATCGATATCATCATGACGCGTCGCCCGGAACCGAGGCTTTCTCCCCCGGCACAATTCCGTGGAGAACAGGTGGAGTTACAAGCCGTGGTGCGAGGAGAGGAGGTGGAAAATGCCTGTGGCAGATTCTACCTTGCTCGTGATGTGGTGAACGCCTCGTCATATCACGGATCACGGCGGATCGATGAATTATCCTCCCTCGATATGGAAAAGACGGCGATTCTCGCGAATGAACCCGAACTGACCGGCTGCCGCCCGACCGAGGGCCTCTTTCTTGATACGGAAACCACGGGGCTCGCCGGCGGTACGGGAACCATGGCCTTTCTCGTGGGGATAGGGTGGTTCGAAGGAGAGGCCTTTATAACGGAGCAGTTATTTGCCCGGGATTTTTCGGAGGAGCGGGCGGCTCTCGCCTATTTGAGTGACCGCGCGAAGGAGAAACGGTTTCTCATCACCTTTAACGGCAAGTCCTTTGATGTGGGGCTTCTCTCGGCCCGCTTTATCATGAATCGTCTTCCCGATCCCCTCTCGGGACTTCCCCATCTGGACCTTCTTCATCCCTCACGCCGCCTTCTGGGGCATCGGCTGGAAAACAGCCGCCTCGGGACCATCGAACGGGAGGTCCTTGGCCTCAGACGCGATGGAGATATTCCGGGGAGCGAGATTCCCCAGCGATATTTTGACTGGCTTCGCCAGAGGGACGGGCGGCTGGTTGGGGATATCTTCGAACACAACCGTCTCGATGTCGTTTCAATGGCGACACTGACGGTCCATCTTGCCGGGCTTTTGAGACATGATGCCGAGAGGGACGATGTTTGCCATGAAGATATTCTTGCCTCCGCGAGACTCCTTCTCGACCGCGGCTATGGTGAGGAGGCGCATCTTTTTCTCGCCTCCCTGTTATCGTCGAAAAGCGGCGGCGTTGCCTCCGAGGCGGGGAGAATCCTTTCACTTTTTCACAAGCGGAGCAGTAATTGGGAAGAGGCCGTCGGAATCTGGGAGAACATGCTTGCCGAGAATGACTGCGACATCTTTGCCGTCGAGGAGATGGCCAAATTCTGCGAGCACAGAGCCGGTGACTGTAACCGTGCCCTGAAGCTGGTCGAAAACATCCTTGAAAATGCCAACTATCTGACCTTTACCGAGCGGGAAGATCTGGTCTATCGTCTCAATCGCCTGAAGCGGCGAACCGAAAAATAACGGGGGAGGGAAAGAGGATAATGAAGAAGATAAGGCCCCTGATTTTTTTACTTGTCATACTCTCATTGCTTGTCATTGCAAAGGTTTTCGGTCTGGGAGAACGGCTGGGGGAACTCCGTGACTGGATCGGGACGCTGGGTTCGCTGGGCCCCATTGTCTTTGTTGCGATATACATCGTTGCCGTTGTCGCGGCAATCCCCGGTTCTGCCTTGACTGTTGCCGCCGGGGCGCTTTTCGGCTCGGTTTTCGGTGTCATATGGGTCAGCATCGCCTCAACCCTGGGGGCGAGCCTTGCCTTTCTCATCGCCCGCTATTTTGC
Organism: Deltaproteobacteria bacterium; assembly: GCA_016933215.1. GTDB lineage: Bacteria > Desulfobacterota > Syntrophia > Syntrophales > UBA2210 > JAFGBH01. Next base: position 17,518 of record JAFGBH010000063.1, read on the forward strand.
CAGGGATGCCATAGTGAAATGGCTTTCGAAAAACGAAAAATTTCGCCGCCTCGATCAGCTTACCGAGGACCATGGGGCGATCATCGTGGCACTCACCCGTCTGGTGCCGATTTTTCCCTTCAATCTCCTCAATTACGGTTTCGGTCTCACCCGGGTGAGGTTCTGGACCTACGTTTCGTGGTCCTGGTTGTGCATGCTGCCGGGTACCATTCTCTATGTGGTTGGTGCCGATGCCGTGACGAAGGGCCTCACGCGGGGTGAGGTGCCCTGGGTGCTGGTTGGCGCTCTGGTAGGTATAGCAGCCCTCCTCTTTGTGATTGTAAGGTTTGCGCGAAAGAAACTTCAGGACAAGGAAGGCACTTCCGTGGCCGTGACAGAACCGGACAGGGAAAAGCAACCCTGATCAAATTAACCTAATAATACCGGTAAAAGTAAGATCACCCATTGAGCAAAGAAGCAGCTCATTAATAACGCCTGCTAATCAATAAAATCTAATAGCTGTAAAAAGTCGTCATTACCAATAAAAATATTTGTAGATATATCGCTTCGGCTCAGGAGTAGCGTAGTTTTTACGCTGTCACCTGCTTAAATTATGAGCAATTTCATTGTCTAATATACTTTTAATCTGTTTTATGTATTTAGAAAGATTAACATCTGGATCAATATTAATTTGATGTGAAAGAGGTGATCTAATTTTAAAGAGATTGCTTACAAGACCATCAATATCATCTTTTTCACCACCTATTGATTTATGTAAGTTATATTTGATAACATCGTTCTTCGTTTTATCTTTACAATTAATAACATTTTCAATCGCTACTGCAACATTAGCTTCCTTTTCTTTATTGTATGGAACGGAATATTTTGAGCAAAAAGAGTCTATGCATGTCATCACCTCTTGCTTAAGCTGACTTTTTAATTTTTTACCATTACCCATTTCCTTAAAATTAATTATATTTTCGACAATACTACTGTCATAATAAATTTCTTCTAAAAAAGAATATCCTAATATTATATATGGTCTTGCTGAACTCTGTAACAATGTATAGTATTTAGCCAAAATTAATTCACTGCATTTATTGCCTTGTATAAGGTCTAATATTTTACATACTTCATCTTTTTTTCCGCTAGGACGGTATTCAGTTCTGCCAACCGTCATATAATTAGTTGGTCCTAATATGTATAAATCGTATATATACAGGCCAACCTCATATACTACAGACATTGCAATTAATGTATTGGTAAGCTCTGATATAAAGTTTCTACATTCATTATCATTTGATTCTTTGCTTTGTAATTTGAAATTAATTACCTTTTCTTTCTCTGAAAAATCGAATTCGCCTTTCCCCAATAATTCAGATAATTCTTTAGCGATACCATCCCCATGGAAGATGTTTACATTTGGCGTATCTTGTTTTATTGCCGCGTGACCTGCATAAACACATTTAATTGATCCTTTAGTTCGAAAATTATTCCAATCAATAAATTTTGACACATGGGTAAGCGCCAATTTAGCAATTTCCTTATTAAAGATTTTGACTTTAAATCTTTTTTTATCTTTTCCCCATTGAATCAAAGCAAAAGAACTTTCATCGTCAATATAACGTTTTAAAAGGGTATAATCTTGCGCAGGTAAGAGCGGTTTATAATTTTCTTTTATAGCATCTATGATATTCATAAAAGTTTAAGGACCAAACTCACCGGCGGCAATGGAGCGCAGCAAAATAGCTAGGCCGAGTTAATGCGACTGTTAGAACTTGGTTATTTTGTTAAGCCCTTTATTTCTAATACCGCACTGTCCTTCTCAGTCAATGTAATACCAATTATTTTCGCATTATTTCACCAAAAAAAGGTGCTAATAGAAGTCCTAAAAGAGTAATGGAAATAGCAAGGCTCAGCGATGAAACTATTTTTTTAACCGTTTGATATCTTTTTATTACTATGTGAAATTTATCTCCTCTTACTAATTCTTTTGATAATTCGTATTTTCCAGGTAATGCTTTCATTGGCATGCTTCCAATATCTCTTATTTCAAAGCTGTCTGGTATCGTTATATTGAAAACTATTTTATTTACTTCCGCCCCAAGATATGTTCCACCTTCGAAATTGACTGCCCACCCTCTTCCTGACGCTTTTGAATGCCGAGAGTCAAAATATAGTTTTGACTCCCATACTCCAAAAGAGGTTTCCTTGAATATGGGTTCTGTATATCCACCGGCTAGTGGCTGATTTAAGAAATATTGACTCCACATCCCCAATTTTCCATTTTCAAGAAATGGGGCTAACAATAAGTAGTCAGGCAAGTTGTCTTGCATATATTTGGCAGCTTTTTCACTATTAAATGTTTCCAAATCAGTGTCAGTTTTTCCCCAAAAATCTATTTTCTTTTCAAGATTCACAAAATCAATGTCAACTTCACTATATCCTCGGTTAAATGGTTCATAAATGTTAAACGTAAAACTATTAATTTTAGATGCCTGCGGATATTTTTTATATCCATCTTCATATAGATAATAAATATTTATAGGTTGAAAATTGCTTTTGCCATAAAACGTTGAGGTTGAAAAAATGAGCCATAATAATGTGCAAGCAAATAATATAAATATAATGGTGTCTTTTTTTATTGGGATTCTCAAAGTGGTTCCTTAACTAGATACAGAATTATAAATCATTCACATATGAAGATTTCTACAATATCAACATTAACTAGTTTTAATAAGCTATATTATTTATATAATTTGGATTATTTGATAAGGAGTAGGTGTAAGATATAAGTTTTTGAAATCATTTGTCAAGACATTTAACCTGTCAATAGCTTATTAATCACAATTAATAATAAAAACAATATTTGCTACGAATTCGCTCTTAACTCTTGTTGCTGATTGCCAATTATAATCTATCACAAACCGTTCATTACAATTCTTGCTTAGTACATGCAGTTCCCCCAAAGTGATGGACACACCGAAAAGTTAGAGATAAATAAAGAAGAACTTGGAGGTGTGCGGTGGAGAACAAGAGAG
>JAFGBH010000006.1 GCA_016933215.1 Deltaproteobacteria bacterium
GACGGCTCGGGAGCACTAAACAGCGTAGAACGTATCGCCCTGGGGTACCAGTTTAAAAAGGTCTATGATCCCGTCATTGCAAAGGGTGAGGTAACGGAGGATATCCTTGAACGGTGCAGGGAACTCGGTCAGACCCTGGCAGGGGGATGCGAGGCGGGGATTTACTGAGAAGGGGTGACGCTATTCCCCCATCGCGCGGCACGTTCCGATTTTTCAGGCCCCGAACTTTTTAAGCCGTCCCGCATGAGCGAGGGCGAGTGCCATCAGGTTGACCATCGGCATCCTGCCGATCCCGCCGGTTATGCATTCCCTCTCGCCGAAACACTCCGTTCTGTCCGGTCTGCATGTGGGCGACGAGAGGAGTACCGGCACAGGATGCCAGCTGTGAGAGGCAAGTGCCGCCGGTGTTGAGTGGTCTCCCGTGACAACCAGAACATCGGGCTGCAGGGCCGTAATGCGCGGAAGGAGTTTATCCACCGTTTCTATCGCAGCTACCTTGGCCTCGAAATTGCCGTCTTCGCCGCGCGAATCGGTGTCTTTTATGTGGATGAAAAAGAAATCGTATCGATCGAAGTTTTCCTCCAATGCCTCAAATTCACCCGCCACAGAGACGGTGGAGGGGTGGACGGTCATTCCCAGAAGACGCGCGATGCCCTGGTACATCGGATAATTTGCGATGGCGAGGGAATTAAGCTTAAAACGTTCCCGGAGTGACTTATATCTCCTGTAGTGCGCAAATCCTCTCAGGAGAATCATATTGGCCTTTTCTTCATCAGAGAGTGTTGCCCTCGCCTTTTCCCGTACCTCCTCTATAATGGAAATCGTTTCCTCTGCCTCGGGAGTGAGTGCCCGGGGGGCGAGGGGAGGCATCCCCGTCGTTCCGGGATCTGTGTCGGCGAGCTCTTCGTGAAGTTTGCCGCCTCGGAGGACCATGAGCGCCCGGTGTTCCCTTACCGGCTCGAAGAGGACCTCCACGTTTTTCTTGAGCGTGATATTTTCATTCAGTTTACGGCATACCCTCCGGTTCGTTTCCGTATCGATCCGGCCGGCGCGCCTGTCAGTTATGATCCCTCTGTCGTCAAGGGTTGCAAAATTGACCCTGGCAAAGAGTTCGTTTCCCTTCATGGGAAAATCGATTCCCGCCGCGGCAAGAAGGCCCCTTCCCACATTATTCCTTAAGGGGTCGTAGCCGAAGAGAGAAAAATGGGCGGGTCCGCTTCCCGGGGTAATGCCGTAGCAGACAGGGTCCAAAAGACCGCAGATGGAACCCTTCGCAAGGGCGTCGAGATGTGGAGTCCTGGCCGCCTCGAGCTCTGTTTTATCCGCTCCGGGCAGGGGAAGACCCCCCAATCCGTCCAGGATCAGAAATACAATCTTCGTGTCATTTTCGATGACAAGTGTGTCAAGGAGATCTTTTTTCATGACTACACCCTTAGGACCCTTTCGGGCGGGTATCAGGCCCGCCCGAAAGGGGGGTTAATTATTACCGTGCTCCCAGAAGTTTTCTCGCAATTACCACCCTCTGGATCTCGTTGGTGCCCTCGTAAATCTGGCATATTTTGGCGTCCCGCATATGGCGTTCTGCAGGATAATCCTTGCAGTATCCGTAGCCGCCGAATATCTGCACGCCTTCTACGGCGGCCTTCATGGCTACGTCCGACGCGTACATCTTTGCCATGGCCGATTCCTTCTCAAAATTGTAGCCCTTGTCTTCCATCCAAGCAGCCTTGAGCAAGAGCATCTCGGCGGCATCGAGTTCGGTCGCCATATCGGCAAGTTTCCACTGGATAGCCTGAAACGACGTAATCGTCTGGCCAAACTGTACCCTGTCCTTCGCATATTCGAGAGAGTCTTCCAGGACGGCCCTGCCGATTCCGAGGGCCTGACAGCCAATTCCTATCCTGCCCGCATTGAGACCCTCCATCATCTGCCGGAATCCTTCGCCCGGTTTTCCCAAGAGATTCTCGGCGGGGCCCTCGGCATCTTCGAAAACGAGTTCCGCCGTTCCCGACGCGAGAATGCCCATCTTTTCCTCGATGGTTCCCAGGCTGTATCCTGGAGTGTTTTCGAGGTCGACAATAAGGTTGATGATTCCCTTGTAGCCCTTCGAGGGGTCTTCATTGGCGGCGAGGACACAATATTTTGCAACATTCCCGTTGGTGATGAACTTCTTGACGCCGTTCACGATATATTTGTCGCCCTTCAGTTCGGCGCGACACCTGAGGGCAGCCGCGTCACAGCCGGCACCGGCCTCGGTGAGGGCGTAACATCCCTCCACTTCGCCCCCTGCCACGGGTGCGAGAAACTTCTTTTTCTGTTCATCCGTTCCGAAGGTCTTCACGGGGTGCCCGTAAAGCGAGTTGTTCACCGAGGTAATGACGCCGCAGCTCGCACAGCCACGGGAAATTTCCGTGAGGGCCAGGACATAGGTGACATTGTCCATTCCGGCACCGTTGTAGTCGGTGGAAACGGAGACACCCATGAGTCCCATTTCACCCAGCTTTCTGCAAATTTCTTCGGGATGACGGTGTGTCTCATCCAGCTCGGCGGCAATCGGTTTTATCTCCTCGTCGACAAACCGCTTTACCATATCCTTTACCATCTGTTGCTCTTCCGTAGGTGCAAAATTCATATAGTTACTCCTTCTGTCGTTGTGTATTTTTTTGAGGCACCCTTCGTTCGACGGAAGATTATTACCGACCCTTATAGCCGGGCTTCCGTTTTTCAAGAAATGCCTTCATTCCCTCCTTCTGATCCTGTGTGCTGAAGCACTGGGCGCAGCATTCCACCTCGAGTCTCCCCGCGTTATCCAGGGGGAGGTCGTATCCGAAATTGATCGAGTGCTTTGCCATCTTGAGCTGAAACGGTGGGAGCCCGGAGAGCTTCCGTGCAAATTTCATCGTCTCTTCCAGCAGTGTCTCGGGGGGATAGATCCTGTTGACAAGACCGATTTCATAGGCCCGCTGAGCGTCGATCTGTTCGCCGCTCATAACGAGTTCCTTCGCCCGTCCCATTCCGATGAGTCTCGGAAGCCGCTGTGTCCCTCCCCATCCGGGGATGAGACCGATGAGTATCTCAGGCTGGCCGAACCGTGCCTTCTCCGAGGCAAATCTCATGTCGCAGGCCATGGAGATCTCCGTACCCCCGCCAAGGGCAAAACCGTTGACCGCCGCGATTGATGGCTTCGATGCGGTTTCGAGAAGCCGTAGCGTTTCGTGACCCAGTTCCATAAATGCAAGTGCCTCTCGCGGTTCCAGATCCTGCATCTGGGCGATGTCGGCACCTGCCACAAAGGCCTTATCGCCCGAGCCGGTCAGTATCATAACCCTGATATCGTCATTATCCCGGCAGAGGGTAACGGCATCCTTCAACTCCGACATCGTCTCTGAGTTCATCGCATTCAGCGCCTTCGGCCTGTTAAAGGTGATGGTGGCGATACCTTCTTCCATACTGAAGATGATATTGTTATAGTCCATTATCGCATCTCCTTGTTATTGTTCGCTGTAATCGTAAAATCCCCTTCCCGTCTTCCTCCCGAGGTATCCCGCGTCGACATACTTCTTGAGGAGCGGACAGGGCCGGTATTTCGAATCACCGAGGCCTTTATGGAGAACCTCCATGATAGCGAGACAGGTGTCAAGCCCGATAAGATCGGCCAGTTTCAGCGGTCCCATCGGATGGTTCATTCCCAGCGTCATGATACTGTCGATCGCTTCCGCGGTGCCGACTCCTTCATAGAGGGCGTAGACCGCTTCGTTCAACATCGGTATCAGTATGCGATTTGCGATAAAACCGGGAAAGTCTTCGCAGGCAACGGGAGTCTTGCCGAACTTTGTTGAGAGACTTTCCGTGAGCGCAAAGGTCTCTTCCGACGTGGCGAGACCCTTGATCACTTCGACAAGTTTCATTACCGGCACGGGATTCATGAAATGCATGCCGATGACAAGCTCCGGCCTCTTCGTTGCAGCGGCAATCCTGGTGATCGGGATTGATGAGGTGTTTGAGGCGAGGACGACGCCCGGTTTGCAGGCTGCGTCAAGCTTTCTGAATATATCGAGCTTCAGGTCTTCACGCTCGACGGCTGCCTCGACGACAAAATCGGCGTCTTTCATATCTTCAAGGTTTGTGCTCTTCTTGATGCGGCCGAGAATTTTCCCCTTCTCGTCTTCCGTAAGCTTTTCCTTTTTGACCAGTCGGTCGAGGTTTTTCGAAATGGCATTGTAGCCTCTCTCGACGAATTCATCGGCAATATCGTTCATGATGACATTAAGACCGCCAAGGTGGGCGGCAACCTGTGCAATGCCGTTTCCCATCTGACCGGCACCCACAACTCCAAATGTTTTTACTTCCATTGTTGTTCTCCTTATCGTTCTTAACGTAATAATCGGGGTCGGAGCCGATGGTGCAGCAGGCAGAAAGCATCACTTGTTTGACAGGGAGGCACGGGACACTTCTGCTCCGTGCCTTTCCCCTCTGCTTTTGCGGTTCCTTCTGTCCGACCCTTTCTCAATATGTAAAGGGTTTCCTATACCCTTTCAAGGACCATGGCCATACCCTGGCCGCCGCCGATGCAGAGTGTGGCGAGTCCCAGATTGAGGTCTTTCTTTTTCATCTGCATTGCCAGGCTGTAGGTGATCCTGGCGCCGGTGCATCCAATCGGATGGCCGATGGAAATCCCGCTGCCGTTGAGGTTGCAATTATCGAGGGAGATGTCCAACTCGCGCATGCAGGCAATCGCCTGGCAGGCAAAGGCCTCATTCAGTTCTATGTAATCCATGTCTTTTACTGTCAGCCCCAGTTGATGCATAACCTTTCGTGTGGCCGGAATGGGCCCCAGCCCCATATAGGCGGTATCCACGCCGCCCGAGGCGTATCCCTTTATCTTTGCTATGGGTTCGAGCCTCAGTTCCTTTGCCTTTTCGGCGCTCATCAACACAACGGCCGCAGCCGCGTCATTGATGCCTGATGCATTGCCGGCGGTTACGGTTCCTTTTCCGTCTTTTGTAAAGACGGGGCGGAGCTCTGCCATTTTTTCCAGCGTTGTGTCCATCGGGCGTTCATCGACGTCGAATATCTTGGGGTTACCCCTTCGTTGCGGCATGACGACCGGCACAATTTCATCCTTGAATTCACCGCGGGCGATGGCCGCCAGCGCCCGCTGATGGCTGAGGAGCCCCAGTTCATCCTGTTCCTCTCTGGTAATTCCGTATTTTGCGGCGATATTTTCGGCGGTAAATCCCATGTGATACTTGTTGAAAATCTCATAGAGACCGTCATGGACCATGGTGTCGGTAATCTGACCGAAGGGCATACTCATTCTGTATCCCCAGCGCGCATTGGGCAGGGCGAACGGTGCCGTGCTCATTGATTCCATACCGCCTGCAACAATCATGTCCGCGTCACCTGCCTTTATGGCCTGAGCGGCCAGGGCTATTGCCTTCATTCCCGACGCACAGATCTTGTTGACGGTAATCGTCGTGGTCTCTTCAGGTAAGCCCGCATATATGGATGCCTGACGTCCCGGGTTCTGTCCCTGAGCCGCCTGGATAACGTTTCCCATAATACATTCGTCAAAATAAACGGGTGTCAGCGAGTCATCATAATCGTAATACTTTTCGTTTATTTCCGTCTTGTCGAATTCACCAAAAACATCGGGACGGCATGATTTTATAAAATCACTGATGACGGGTCGTACTCCCGCTCTTTTTATGGCCTCTTTAATAACGAGCGCGCCAAGGTCAACGCACTTGACATCCTTGAGAGAACCGCCAAAGGTCCCGACGGCTGTCCTCGCTCCACTCACAATTACTACCTCTTTCATATTGTATCTCCTTTACAAGAATTTATTCATGACAAGCATAATATATGCCATCTGACGTATAGTTTTTCGAATTTAAATTCAAGGCATATTTTCGACGAACTCCACCTCCCTGGGACACTTATAAGGAGAGAGATACTGCCTGCAATGACGTATGATCTCTTTGTCGTTCATATCGGCATTGTCCTCTTTGACGATCAGCGCCCTCACTATCTCTCCTCTCATTAAATCGGATTTTCCCGTGACCAGTGACGATTTCACCGCGGGATGGATAGCAAGGATGTCCTCAACCTCCCGGGGATAGACGTTGTAACCGCTCGTGATAATCATCCGCTTCTTAAGGCCCGTAATAAAGATATAGCCGTCCTCATCAATCCTGGCAAGATCTCCCGTATAAAGCCAGCCCTCTTTAATGACCTCCTCCGTTGCGGCGTCGTCTTTGTAGTACCCCTTCATGACGTTGGGACCCCTGATTACGAGCTCTCCTATCTCGCCGGACGGCAATTCATTGCCGTCATCGTCGAATATCTTCGCCTCCACCTCGGGGATCGGAATGCCGATGGAACCCAGTTTCTGTTCCATGTCTATCCTGTTGACGGAACAGACCGGCGAGGCCTCGGTGAGGCCGTATCCCTCCACCAAGAGTGTCCCGAAGCTTTCGGAAAAAGTGGAAATGTATTCGGGGGGCATTGTGGATCCGCCGGTAATACAGAATCTCAGAGAACTGAGATCATGGTTTTTTGCATCCTCATAGAGGAGCATGCCCAGAAAGAGTCTCGGCACCGCCGCGATGTAGGTGACCTTCTCCCGCTCTATGGATTTGAAGATGCTCTCTATGTTGAAATGGTCCATCATGACGATGCTGGCACCGGCCTTAATGATCATGAGCATATTGACGGAGGCACCGAAGGAGTGGAAAAGGGGGATCAGACAGAATCCCCTGTCTTCTTCAGTGCCGTGACAGATATCCTCAAGGAGCCGTGACTGTGTTGCAAGATTTCGGTGGGTAAGGACAGCCCCGCGAGGTTTCCCGGTAAGGCCCGAGGTATAGATCATTACCGCGGGATCATTGCCTGCTACCGGCGGCATATCGAGTTCGTAGGGGCCTGCTTTAATCGTTTCTTCTATGGAGACATCCCCCTCGTTGCCTTCAGTGACAATAAGGTGTCGCACGAGGGGAAGGTCGTCTCTGATTTCCTCAAATCTCCGTGCCGACGACGGGACCGTTATAAGGGCCTTTGAATCGCTGTTTTCGAGCAGATATTTCAGTTCGTAGGCCGTTGAAAGTGTGTTGATCGTGACGGCGACGGCACCCAATGTGAGTGCGGCATAATAGGATATAATGAACTCCGGGATGTTCGGGAGCATGATTGCCACCTTATCGCCCTTTGTGATGCCCAGGCCTTTCAGTCTGTTTCCGAGGGCATTCACGGACCGTTCCAAAACATCGTAGGATATCCGTCTATCCTCGTAGATGATTGCTGTCCTTGAGGGGAATCTCCGGCAGGTACCGGCGAGCATTTCTCCCAGACTTATATCTTCCATACAAACCTCCCGTAAAAAGCAAAAAACCATAACACAAGGAGTGCATTCTTTCAAGAGAGATATACAATGATTATAACTGATTGGTTTGCGTCGTCTGAACGCCGTTGCGATATCTTCTTATACCTGATTGTCTTGACATTTATAGGGTGTCTGGGATAGAAGTCCCCTATAAAAATTATCACAGAGGGGAGCATTCGGCGAGTCATGGCTACTATCATCGACGGGAAGAAGATATCGAAATCTGTAAGGGATGAGATCAGGGAAACAACGCTCCGCATGAAAAATGAAAGGGGAATTGTTCCGGGTCTTGCCGTTGTGCTTGTGGGTGACGACCCCGCATCGAAAATCTATGTCAGGGGCAAAAAAAATGCCTGTGACGAGGTGGGATTTCTGTCGAAGGAATTCAAGCTTCCCGGCGATACGAGCGAGGCAGAGCTTCTCGATATTATTGACGGGTTAAATCGGGATAGTGAAATACACGGTTTCCTGGTTCAACTCCCCGTCCCGAAACATATCAGGGTCGATGCTATTATCGAGGCAATCGATCCGAAAAAGGATGTTGACGGTTTTCATCCCTACAATGTGGGGAGGCTGTTCTCTGGTAATCCCTACCACAGGTCCTGCACGCCGGCGGGTATCCTCGAGCTCCTCGACAGATACGGAATCGAGATAGAGGGAAAAGAGGCGGTTATCGTGGGAAGGAGTATCCTCGTGGGGAAACCGCTTGCCCTGATGCTTCTTGAGAGAAACGCCACGGTTACGCTCTGCCATACAAGAACGAGGAACCTTTCAGAGGTTACGAAAAGGGCGGAAATCCTCGTTGCGGCGGCGGGGAATGCCGAGATGATAAAGGCAGATATGGTGAAAGACGGTGCCGTCGTCATTGATGTGGGCACAAACAGGCTGGAGAACGGCAAGCTTCTGGGGGATGTGGCCTTTTCCGAGGTTTCCGAAAGGGTTTCCTATATCACCCCCGTTCCCGGGGGGGTTGGCCCGATGACCATAGCGATGCTGTTAAACAATACGTTGAATGCTTCACGCATATAACTCAAAACAACAGAACGTCGATCGGATAGTAGCTGTATGGATTTCAGAATTATTTTAGGGGTAATGGGGGGGGTGGGGTTATTTATCTACGGGATGTATCTCGTCAGTGATTCCTTGAAGAAGTTGTCGCTCTCGCTCCTCAAGATAATGCTCGAAAAGCTCACCTCCAACAGGATAAAATCAGCACTTGTGGGAATTTTTGTTACCGCCGTCATACAGAGTTCGAGTGCGACGTCGGTAATTCTCATAGGATTTTTAAATTCGAGTCTCATTCAGCTGGGAGCGGCACTGTCCATCATGATAGGGGCAAATGTGGGGACCACGGTGACCGCCCAGTTGATTGCCTTTAAATTTACGACCATCGCCCCCGTTTTTGTATTTGCCGGGGCCATGGTCTTCTTCTTTGCCAAGAAAGATAAAAATAAAAACAAGGGATTGGCACTTCTCGGTTTCGGTTTGCTCTTTCTGGGGCTTGCAATAATGAGCTCTGCCGTCAAACCCCTGGCGAACGATGAAAATATCCGAGCCATGTTTATCACCTTTGGCCGTCAGCCGCTCTACGGCATTCTGGCCGGGTTGCTCGTGACGGCAATTTTGCAGAGCAGCAGCACAACGACCGGCATGATTATCGCCTTTGCCCTGGCGGGATTACTTGATCTCCCATCGTCGATCTATCTGATATTCGGGACGAACATTGGTACGTGCATCACCGCGATTATTGCCAGTATCGGGGGAAATTTATCGAGTAAGAGGCTCGCTCTGGGCAACACCCTTTTTAATATTATAGGGACCTTTATTGCTCTTGGATTTGCGCCGCTCTATCTCGCCTATATTCCTCTGACGACACATGATATTGCACGGCAGATTGCCAATACACACACGATCTTCAATCTCGTGAACACCGTAGTATTTCTCCCCGTCATCCCATTATTTGCACGACTTATGAACAGAATAATTCCGGGGGAAGATTATGAGAAAAAGGGGGTGCGGTATCTCGACAGGAACTTGTTGCCGACGCCCAATCTGGCAATTGGAGCGGTGATAAAAGAGCTTTCCGCCATGCTCGGCATCTGCCAGGAAATGCTTGAAAAGGCAAGAAAATGTGTTATTTCTTACAATCACAAACTGAAGAACGAGATAACCTTTGACGAAGATTCAGTCGATGAAATGCAGAAGAACATCACGGATTATCTGGTTGAAATTACGAAAAAAGAACTGACCGATAAGCAGAGAAGACTGGTGCCGGCGATACTCCATAGCGTGAATGATCTTGAAAAGGTTGGGGACTACTGTGAGGACATCGTCACCCTGGCACAGAGGGTATTTGAGGATGATCTTACCTTCTCTGGTAATGCGAGGGTTGAACTTGAAAAGCTCTTTGATAAGACCAGCACCTTAATGCGGCACACGAAAAAGGCGATAGAAAATGACGACCACAAGGCGGCAAGCATAACCTTGAATATTGAGGGCGAGTTAGACGAACTGATAGGTCAGTATAAACTCAACCACATTTTACGGCTCGAAAAAGGCACCTGTATCAGTGAGTCCGGCCTTGTCTATTCCGATATACTGACCGATATTGAAAGGATGAACGATCACCTGTGCAATATTACAAAGGGTATATTGCATATCGGAAAGAGGTGATAAAAAAAGGGGGTTGAAAATGCTGGACAGGATATTCTGGCTCGGTCATTCGAGCATAAAAATCGAGGGTGAAAGGGTCCTCTATATTGATCCCTGGAAAATCGAGGGGGGAGAAAAGGCTGATATAATCCTTATCAGCCATTCCCATTATGATCATCTGTCCCCCGATGACGTGAAAAAGATACAGACAGAAGAAACGGTAATCGTCACGACGGAAGACTGTGCGCAGAGTCTTTCCGGGGATGTACGGGTTGTCAAACCGGGGGATAAAGAGGTTATTCATGACATAACGGTTGAGGCGGTTCCATCCTATAACCTGAACAAGGACTTTCATCCCGAGTCAGAGAAATGGATCGGATTTGTCGTCACCATGAAGGGAAAGCGCATCTACTATTGCGGTGACACCGATTTCATACCGGAGATGAGGAATATACGGGCCGATATCGTCATCGCACCCGTGGGGGGAACCTACACGATGACGGCCGAGGAAGCGGCCCGTGCCGTCAATGTCATAAAGCCGGAGACGGCCATACCGATTCATTTCGGTGATATCGTCGGGTCTCGTAAGGATGCGGAGAGATTCAGCGATCTCTGTGAATGCTCAGTGGAAATAAAACCCGTTGTAAGCGTATAAACCCCCGAATTATTCAACATATAGCCTTTAATGTGGCTTCTTTTCTCGAGCCACGTATTTCTATGCAATATGATCACCCTGAAAAATAATATGATATGCTTTCATGTACTTGACAGGGTGAAATTAGTGTTTATTTTAATCGTGTTTAATGGAATAAGTTAATAAAACCTTAAATAAATTCATGAAAGGAGATTTTGAAGGATGAAGATTAGGCCATTGAATGACAGGATTCTTGTGAAGCGTCTGGAGGAAGAGGAAAAAACAAAGGGTGGAATCATTATCCCCGACAGCGCCAAGGAAAAACCGATGGAAGGTAAAATCATCGCTGTAGGGAAGGGTAAGAAGACGGAAGATGGGAAGGTTGTCAAGCTTGATGTTAAGGCAGGGGACAGGATTCTCTTCAGCAAATATGCCGGGACTGAGGTTAATATCGATGGTGTCGAGCACCTGATCATGAGAGAAGATGATATCTTGGGAATTATTGAAAAGTAAAAATTTTAAAATAGGAAAACAGAAGGAGGAAGGTTTGAATGGGAGCGAAAATTTTAAAATACGATGAGGAAGCGAGGAAATCCATCCTCGCGGGCGTTAATGCGCTTGCAGACGCCGTCAAGGTTACCCTTGGTCCCAAGGGAAGAAATGTGATTCTGGAAAAGACCTTTGGCTCACCGACGATAACCAAGGATGGTGTAACGGTGGCAAAGGAGATCGAACTGGAAGATAAATTCGAAAACATGGGTGCCCAGATGGTACGGGAAGTTGCCAGCAAGACAAGTGATGTGGCCGGTGACGGAACGACAACGGCAACCATTCTTGCCCAGGCTATCTATAGAGAAGGGGTAAGGGCCGTTGCCGCCGGGAGCAATCCCATGGAGATTAAAAGGGGTATCGATAAGGCAGTTGCCGCTGTTGTGGAAGGGCTCACCAAGATGAGCAAGCCCACGAAGGACCAGAAGGAAATAGCCCAGGTGGGGACCATCTCTGCCAACAACGACGAAACAATCGGAAATATCATTGCCGAGGCCATGGGCAAGGTCGGCAAAGAGGGTGTCATTACGGTAGAGGAAGCAAAAGGGCTCCAGACCGAACTGGAAGTTGTTGAGGGTATGCAGTTTGACAGGGGTTATGTTTCCCCCTATTTCGTCACCAACGCGGAGAAGATGGAAGTTAACCTTGAAGATCCTTACATCCTAATCCATGACAAGAAGATCAGCAACATGAAAGATCTCCTTCCGATCCTGGAAACCATTGCAAAGATGGGGAAGCCTCTTTTAATTATAGCCGAGGACATCGAGGGAGAGGCTCTCGCCACGCTCGTCGTTAATAAGATTCGTGGTACGCTTTATATAGCTGCGGTCAAAGCCCCCGGTTTTGGCGACAGAAGGAAGGCAATGCTGGAAGATCTCGCCGTCCTGACGGGAGGAAAGGTTATCTCTGAAGAGATGGGCTCAAAGCTTGAAAATGCCCAGTTGGATGATATGGGTACGGCCAAGAGAATCGTCATTGACAAGGATAACACGACCATTATTGATGGTGCCGGTAACAGGGCCGACCTCGAAGGAAGGGTAAAACAGATACGGGCCCAGATAGAAGAGACGACCTCCGACTACGACCGGGAAAAGCTTCAGGAGAGATTGGCCAAGCTCGTCGGTGGCGTTGCAGTAATCCGCGTCGGTGCAGCGACGGAAACGGAGATGAAGGAGAAAAAGGCCCGTGTTGAGGATGCCCTCAATGCGACCAGAGCCGCTGTAGAGGAGGGAATTATCCCCGGAGGCGGTGTAGCCCTGGTAAGAACTATTTCCGTGCTCGATAAGCTTAAACTGGAGGGAGATCAGCAGATCGGCGTTGCTATCGTCAAGAAGTCCCTGGAAGAACCGCTCCGGATGATCGCAGCCAATGCCGGTTTCGAAGGTTCCATTGTGGTGGAGAAAGTAAAGGACAAGAAGGGCGACTTTGGCTTTAATGCCCAGACAGACAAATACGAAAACCTGATGAAAGCGGGAGTCATTGATCCCACCAAGGTTGCCAGGTTTGCACTCCAGAATGCGGCCAGTGTTGCCTCTCTCATGCTGACCACGCAGTGCATGGTTGCTGAGAAACCGAGGGAAGAGTCTGGAATGCCCGGGATGCCTCCAGGAGGAATGGGGGGTATGGGCGGAATGATGTAAGTCCTTTATCAAAAAATGAATCCTTAAAAGGGAAAGCCCCCTGCCGGAAGGCAGGGGGCTTTTTTGTATATGATGAAAGATATTGCCAATCTGCGACGAATTGTGTTATTAAACTCCGCTAATGAAAATGTAGGAGAATCAAATGGACTATAAGGACACTTTAAATCTACCCAAAACCAATTTTTCCATGAAAGCCAATCTGTCCAGGAAGGAACCGGAGATGCTCGATTGGTGGGGGGGTATCAATATCTATCAAAAGATGCGGGAGGTATCGAAGGGGAGGAAAAAATACATCCTTCATGACGGCCCGCCCTATGCGAACGGGGATATTCATCTTGGCACGGCACTGAATAAGATCATCAAGGATATCGTGGTCAAATCCAAGAACATGTCCGGCCTCGACAGTATCTATGTTCCGGGATGGGATTGTCACGGTCTGCCTATAGAACATCAGGTCGATCAGACTCTCGGTGAGGAAAGATACACGATGCCGCAGGCCGAAAAGAGGAGGCTCTGCCGCACCTATGCAGAGAAATATGTTACGATACAGCGCGAGCAGTTCAAGAGATTTGGTGTCTTCGGTGAGTGGGACAATCCCTATATAACGATGGATTATGATTATGAGGCCACGACGGTCGAGGAATTCGGAAAGCTTCTCTTGAGGGGAGATATCTACAAGGGAAAGAAACCTGTTTACTGGTGTGCCTCATGTAAAACGGCACTCGCCGAGGCCGAGGTAGAGTATGCCGATCATTCGACACCCTCCATTTATGTAAAATTTCCCGTGATCTCCGATATTGCAGCGGTCCTTCCCTCGCTCAAAGGCGAGAAGGTGAGCGTCGTTATCTGGACAACCACCCCCTGGACAATTCCGGCCAATCTTGCCATTGCCTTTCATAAGGACTTTGACTATGTGGCATGCAAGGTGAAAGGTGAGGTGCTGATCTTTGCAAAGGAACTGACCGATTACTGCCTTGACGCCTTTGACTATCGGGGTGAGGAGCATGAAATTGTCGAAGAGTTCAAAGGTTCTCTGGTGGAGGGCCAGAAATGCAGGCACCCCTTCATAGAGAGGGAAAGCGTTATCATTCTTGCCCCCTTTGTCACACTCGATGCGGGAACGGGCTGTGTTCATATTGCTCCCGGCCACGGGCAGGAAGACTATGAGATAGGGCTCGAATATGGTTTGGATGTCTATGCCCCCGTCGACGATGATGGAAATTTCACGAAAGAGGTGGAGTTTTTTGCGGGACAATATGTCTTTGACGCGAACGGTGCCGTCAATGAAAAATTGAGAGAAGTTGGCGCGCTTCTGGGTGAGATGGATATGGAACATCAGTATCCTCACTGCTGGAGATGCAAGAATCCTATTATCTTCAGGTCCACGGAACAGTGGTTTATCTCCATGGACGAAAAGGGCTTGAGACAAAAGGCGCTTGAGGCAATCGATAATGTGACCTGGGTTCCTTCCTGGGGAAGGGACAGGATATACGGCATGATAGAGAACAGGCCCGACTGGTGTATTTCACGACAACGCCTCTGGGGTGTTCCGCTGACCATTTTCTACTGCAGTTCCTGCGGAAATTATCTGGCGACGAAGGAAATTCTTGATCATGTCGTCAGCCTGGTAAAGGATCATGGTGCCGATGTCTGGTTTGAAAGGGATGCGAATGACCTCCTGCCCGAGGGAGTGGTGTGCCCCCACTGTCAAGGCACTGATTTCAAAAAGGAATCGAATATCCTCGATGTCTGGTTTGATTCGGGAGTGAGTCATGCGGCGGTACTCGAGAATTCTGATAGATGGAAAGATCTCAGATCTCCCGCCGATATGTATCTTGAGGGAAGCGATCAACACAGAGGCTGGTTTCATTCATCACTTCTTGAGTCGGTGGGAACCAGGGGGCGGGCGCCCTATAAAACGGTTCTTACCCACGGTTTCGTTGTGGACGGGGAAGGGAAAAAGATGTCCAAATCGATGGGCAATTTTGTGGACCCGCAGGAGATGGTTGATCAGTATGGCGCCGAAATATTGAGATTATGGGTCGCTGCCGAAGATTATACCGTCGATATCAGAATATCAGACGAGATCCTTAAACGCCTCGTTGAGGCCTACAGAAGAATTCGTAATACGAGCAGGTACATATTGGGAAATCTCTATGATTTTGACTGTGTGAAGGATATGGTGCCCTATGAAGAGATGGAAGAGATCGACCGGTGGGCCCTTCACCGGCTGCAGGAGATAGTCCGGCGCGTCAGAAATGCCTACGACAACTTCCAGTTTCACGTGGTATACTATACCCTTCATAATTTCTGCACTGTTGACCTGAGTTCCCTCTACCTGGACGTTCTCAAGGACAGGCTCTATACTTCGAAAAGCGAATCGAAGGAGCGCAGGTCAGCACAGAGCGCAATGTATATCATCCTCGATGCAATGGCGCGACTCCTTGCCCCCGTACTTGTCTTTACTGCGGAAGAGATATGGGCAAGCCTCCCCGACTATGAGGGGAAGGCCGAGAGTGTTCACATGACGGAATTTCCCGCCCTCGATTCCCTGTATCTCAATGAGGACCTCGGGGAGAGGTGGAAGACGCTCATCGACGTAAAAGGTGAAATATCGAAGGCTATCGAAATCGCCAGGCAGAAAAAAACAGTAGGCCATTCACTGGACAGTCGTGTGGATATCGCTGCCCCCGAAAAGCTTAAGGATGTTTTAGAAGCGCATCGTGCCGATATGAAGTCGCTTTTGATCGTATCCCAGGTCAATATGGTGGATGATATCGAGAATCCTTACCAGAGCGAGGAGATTACAGGTCTCAAGGTAGGGGTTCGTAAGGCCGAGGGCATAAAATGTGAAAGATGCTGGAATTACAGCACGACCGTGGGTGATAATTCCGATCATCCGACTATTTGCGAGAGATGTCTCGGCAATCTGTGAGGTTTTCGAAGCGATCGTCTGCCAACCATACATACATTGCATGTTTGCCTTAACTGCGTGAGGGGAGAAGGGGTGTGAAGACTAAATATATAATCTTTTTCGTAACACTTGCCGCTGTCGTTTTACTTGATCAGTTTTTAAAGGCCTATATCGGCGGGTCGATGAATCTTCACGAATCCATTCCCGTCATCGAAGGGTACTTTAATATCACCTATGTAAAAAATCCGGGAGCCGCCTTTGGATTTCTTGCCAATTCCGCTCCTGAATTTCGTTCACTTTTCCTGATAAGCGTCACGGTGATTGCCATCGTGCTGATTTTATATTTTATCTCAAAGAGTACGGAGAAGGAAGTATTCCTTACCTTTTCCCTTTCCCTGATACTCGGTGGTGCCGTCGGGAATCTTATCGACCGTATCCGTTTCGGTGAAGTGACGGATTACCTCGATTTTTATATTTCCTCCTATCACTGGCCCGCCTTTAATGTGGCCGATTCGGCCATTTCTCTCGGGGCCCTTGTCCTTGTCGTCGAGATATTCAGGAGAAGGACGTAAGAACGACGGCAGTTCTCATTGCCGTCTGAGAATGATAACCTTCAGGTATTTTTTCCCCCATTTCATAGCATCTTTGTGGCTGGGGAAGAAGACATCGATGTGATCTCCCTTGATGGCGCTTCCCACGTCGTGGACCTCTCCCCACCCGTAGCCCGGCACATACATCTTGGTGCCGAAGGGGTACTTTCGAATATCCGCGGCGATGGTTCCCTTTTTTGCCTTTGTCCCGTCGGCCGTAATTCCCACCAGTTTTCTCTTTCCTTTCAGCGGTCCGTAGGCGTAAACGGGTGGGCCAATGCAGCCGTATTTTCTCTTCCAGCCGCATGATTCCTTGCCCGCATCGTAGGCGGTGACAAGCATTGTTCGGACCTCCCTTTGATAGGGACGCTCTCTGGGGAAGAGGCAGCATCCGTTAAGCAGGGAAAGCCCCATTACGAAAATGAGCAGGGAGATAAAGGTCTTCGCTGTAAGTCTGGACATAGTGGCTTACATTCATCGGGAAAGTTGCCTTACGCTACCACAGCAACCCGCCCTCTTTCAAGACAAAACGGGAGTTCCCGCTTGACTCACTGGCGACGGTCCTCTCACATGAGACCGGGTAAAAAGAGTGCGATCTGGGGAAAGGGAATCAGAAGGAGCGTTCCTATGATGAGGGCCAGAAGGAGCGGTAGAACCCCCTTGAAAATGGTCTCAAGAGGAACGTCCCTCGCCACACCGCTTACGACGTACACATTGATACCCATCGGTGGTGTGATAACTCCGATCTGGGTTATAAGAACGATCACGACCCCGAACCAGATAGGATCGTAGCCGATAAAGGTAATCACGGGATAAAAAATGGGAACGGTGAGCATTATGAGCGCGAGTGAATCGATAAAACACCCCCCGATAAGATAGATAAAGATGATGAAGAGCATGATGACATAATCGGGAAAGTCAAAGGTCGATATCCAGTTTGCGATGTCGAAGGGGATTCTCGATACGGCGAGGAAATGCCCGAAAATCGTTGCCCCGGCCACAATGACAAGGATCATGCAGGAGAGTCTCGTTGTTTCGACGAGGGAAGTAATAAATCCTTTCCAACTCAGGTTTCGTCTGGCCACTGCCAAAATGAGTGTGCCTAAGGCGCCGACGGCCCCCGCTTCCGTAGGTGTGAAAAATCCGACAAAAAGGCCTCCCATGATAATTATAAAGAGGATAAGTGTTTCGACGAGGCCGGAGAGCGATTCAATTTTTTCCCTGAAGGGGGCCTTCGGCCCCCGGGGACCGAGTTCGGGTCGGAGCGATGTCCAGATGACGATCGTCAATACGAAAAGGGCGGTGAGCAGGATGCCCGGCAAAACTCCTGCAACGAAGAGCTTTCCGATCGATTGTTCAGTCATGATACCGTATACAATAAATATTACACTCGGCGGGATGAGAATGCCGAGACTTCCCCCCGCTGCCACCACACCGGTAGCAAGTTCCGGCTTGTAGTTATATCTTTTCATCTCTGGGAGGGTTACCGCTGCCATGGTAGCAGCCGTTGCATTGGTGGAACCGCAGATTGCGGCGAATCCGGCGCATGCTCCTATGGTGGCGATGGCGAGTCCTCCCGGCCAGTGGCCGATGAACTTGTATGCCGCGTCAAAGAGGCGTTTGCTGATTCCCGAATGGTAGGCAAGTTGTCCCATGAGCACGAAAAGTGGTATAACCGTTAGACTGTAGGAACCAAAGATGGAGTAAATATCTTTGGCGATGAGATTCATCGATGCGTCGAAGGAAACGAGGGTGCCGAAGCCGACAAATCCGATGATTGCCATCACAAAGCCGACGGGCATGCGCGAAAAGATGAAGAGGAAGAGGGCTATGATCCCGATGATACCCGTGACGGTTGGACTCATATTGTATGTAACCTTCGTATCGATTTGTAGAGGTCAAGCGCGAGGACGAAACAGACCAGGCCGCATCCCAAGGAGATGCCGAAGACAAAGGGATGAATCGGTATCTGAACCGTCAGCGACACTTCTTTTGACGCTCTCAGGTCTAATGCATAGAGTGCACTCTGCCATGAGATGACTGCAAAGAGTATGAGTGACAGAAAATCGTTGACGGCATCAATGCTGTTTTGTGCCTTTCTGCTGAATCTCGAGACGATAAATTCAACGGCGATATGTCCCTTTTTTGCTGTCGTGTAGGCAAGAGAAAAAGAGATGACCACCGTGCCTAAAAGCCCCACGATTTCGTAGGTGCCTGGTATGGGGTGTCGAAAAAAACGAAGCACCACATCGCAGCAGGTAAGGGCCATCATAATGACAATGGCGCCGGCAGCCACCCAGTTGAAAAGATCGGCTGTGGAGAGTATGTGCTTTTCTGGACTGACCATTGTTCCTCACCTTATGTAAGGCGCAAAGGCACACAATACGATTGATGCTTTTGTTGTGCCTCTGCGCCTTTGTTGCTTTGCTACTTTGTGCCTGTTCTATGTCTGCGAAATCAATATGTTCGTGTCAGGCTCATTCAAACTCAATGAAACTATTTGCAGCTCTTCTCGATAAGTGCTTTTACCGTTGCCACTGCCTTCTTTCCCGGAAGACCCTTTCCCTCGGCGGTCGTAATGTACTCGTCAATAATCGGTTTTACGCTGTCTACCCATCGTTTGTTTTCCTCATCGGTGAGTGGAATGATTTTGTTGCCCAGGCTGAGCGTGAAATCGAGGCCCTCTTTGTCACTTGAGTCCCAGACCTCTCCGTGAACTGGTACCCACTCGTTGCTCACGTCTTCGATAATCGTCTTGATGTCGTCCGGAAGGGCATTCCATCTGTCGAGGTTCATCACCACAAACATCGCAGTCGTATATCCCACACCCTTGCAATCGGTCGTGAATTTTACAACTTCGGCCTGTTTCCACCCCTTCAGTGTTTCTATAGGCGTGAAGGTCCCCTCGACGACCCCCTTCTGAAGGGCCTCATACGTTGCAGGCTGAGGCATAGCGACGGGAACGGCGCCCAGCGCTTTGGTGACCTTCGCGCTCAATCCCGTTGATCGTATCTTCATGCCCTTCAGGTCTTCCAGGGTGGCGACGGGCTTTTTGGTATGGAGAAGCCCCGGTCCATGGGCATGGATATAGAGTACCTTTACATCGTCGAGTTCCTTTGGCCTCATTACTTTATAAAACTCGGTTGCCACCTGTGTGGCTACTTTTCCGCTCGGGTACCCATGGGGAAGATCGATCGCCTCCATGACGGGAAACCGTCCCCTCGTGTAGGCAAAGCATGACATTCCTATGTCTGAAATGCCCTTTACCACCCCGTCGTAACACTGGTTTGCATTTGTCAGAGTGCCTCCCGGGAAAACGGTGATTTTGACCCGGCCCTCGGTGCGTTTTTCAACTTCCTCGGCCCAGGATACTCCTGCCTTGCATTGGCCGTGGGTGGGCGGGAAAAATATGCTGTACGTGAGAGATGTTGTTTCCCCCTCTGCAGCGGCCACATTCAGGGGCATGCAGAGAGCGATTGAAATTATTCCTATTAGAGTCATCAACAATAAATTCCTCTTCATGGTTTCCTCCTTTACGCTATTTATAGTAGGGGGCTCTTTCTCGCTTATTCTAAAAACCCACCTTTTATTGTGTAATTCAAAAAGCTAAACGGGAAATAAAAAAAGATTGGAAAGCCTGCATGACCGTCCTGAAGGACGGACTGCAGGCATCAATACATGTAGATGAAATAATAGGAAGGGTTTGAAAAAAAGTTTGTAAGAAGTTTTTTCATATACCTGACGTGTCCGATCAATGGAACTTAGTGATAACATTTATTTTATTTTTTTCACTCTGTCAAGCAAAATTTTTCCCGCACCAGGGCACTTCGTTCATCCCCGGATATTTTTCTCGGGCACTGTCCTGTCCGGCAGTACAATATTCCCGGTCCCTTGCTTTCTTTCGCCCGATAGTGCGTGTGCAACAATTTCCCATTGCACATGACGGAGATCTTGGCCAATCACCTTTCTTCACCGGCATTGTAATGGAAAATTATTCCTTTTTCTTCGATTTTTTGATCTCTGATTTTAATTTGTCCGCCTCGGCCTTTGCTTTTTCCAGCTCTGCCTTGGCCTTATCGAGTTCTTCCTGTTTCTGCTGCTGATCTTTCTGAAGGTCTTTCTTCTCCTGCATCTGATCCTTCATTTCATCAACGCCCACATAGATTGCAAGTGCGCCTCCGAGCAGCAGGATTATGGGGATTCCGCCCTTCAGTATCGTCAGAAACTCCGATCCCCAGGCGATAAGCCCGATAAAACCCAATACTGCCGCGATGACACCGCCAATTAGTACCTGCATAATTCAACCTCCTTCTCTAATAATAGCTATTCTGAAGTTACTATGATGTATTCAACATATATTGTATCTGCAACTGAAGCACATTTGCTAACATAAAAAGAATCCATAGGCAAGTTGAAAATGAGAAAAAATACTTGCTTAAAAATAAATATTACATTAGTTTACAATTCCTTTCCTGCACATTTATGTGTGGAAAATATGGCGGCCCTGTTGAGATTATTGCGGCTGTCCAATACGGCGTGGAAGGATATGGTTAATGGGAGAACTTAATTTTGAAAAAGGTGGGGGACTATTGCCCGCCATTGTTCAGGACTATGAGACAAATGAGGTGTTGATGCTTGCCTACGTGAATCGGGAATCCTTTGATAAAACGGTGGAAACCGGCAAGGCGACCTACTGGAGCAGATCGAGAAATACCCTCTGGGTCAAGGGTGAAACCTCGGGTAACCTTCAGTTGGTGAGGGAGATACGTATAGACTGTGATTCAGACACGGTGCTCTTCAAGGTGGAACAAAAAGGGGGGGCGGCCTGTCATAAAGGATACAGGTCATGCTTCTACCGATCCGTGAAAGACGGAAAGACTGAGATAGTGGGTGAGAAAATATTCGATCCGGAGGAAGTATACGGAAAATGAAACAGTTGAAACTGGGAATACCGAAGGGAAGCCTTGAGACAAATACAATCGAGCTTTTCAAGAGAGCAGGATGGCAGATCAGGTACGATAAGAGAAGCTATTTCCCCGATATCGATGACGAAGAGATTGTCTGCTCTCTCGTGAGGGCACAGGAGATGTCGAGATATGTGGAAAATGGCACCCTCGATCTGGGGCTTACGGGGAAGGATTGGATCCTGGAGAACGAATCCGATGTCGCTGTTGTTAGGGATCTCTTGTACTCAAAGGCCTCCACCAGGCAGGCGCGGTGGGTGCTTGTAGTTCGAGAAGACTCCCCCGTAAAGACAATCGAGGATATGAAAGACAAGAAGATCTCGACAGAACTGGTAAACTTTACGAGAACCTACTTCGAGAAGCTGGGGATCAATGTTCACCTGGAATTCTCCTGGGGCGCAACCGAGGCGAAGGTGGTTGAGGGACTTGTTGACGGAATCGTTGAGGTGACAGAGACGGGAAGTACCCTGAGGGCAAACAAGCTCCGGATTGTCCATGAGCTTATGGAAACAAATACACAACTCATCGCAAACAAGGGGGCATTGGAAGATTCCTGGAAGAAGAGGAAGATAGAGCAGATCGATATGCTTCTCAAGGGCTCTCTTATGGCCGTGGGGAAGGTTGCCCTCAAGATGAATGTCTCCAAGGAGAATCTCGGAAGGGTGGTGCTTCTCCTCCCCTCGCTCAAGGCTCCTACCACATCGGAACTCTATCATGAGGAATGGTTCGCCGTGGAGGCGGTTGTTGACAGGGAAATCGTCAGGGAATTAATTCCTCTGCTTCGCGAAGCAGGTGCAGAAGGGATTATAGAGTATCCCCTTAACAAAGTTTTATAAAAGGAGAGATGGTTATGGCACGGAAAGGGAAAGTCTCGAGAAAGACAAAGGAAACGGATGTCCATGTCGAGGTAAACATTGACGGTAGCGGTAAGGCGGAAATTGCAACGACAATACCTTTTCTTGACCATATGCTTGAACTCCTGGCGAAACACGGGTTCATGGATTGTACGATACGGGCGAAGGGTGATACCTCGGTGGACTACCATCATCTCGTCGAGGATGTCGGTATATCCTTGGGAGAGGCACTGAAAAAGGCCCTCGGTGACAAGGAAGGTATCAGGCGTTACGGTACCGCCTCGGTACCCATGGATGAAAGTCTCTGTCGTGTTTCCATGGATATTTCAGGGAGGCCCTACCTTGTTTTTAATGCAGACTTTGGCAGTAAAAAAATCAGGGATTTTGATCCCAATCTGTTTTTCGATTTTTTCAAGTCGCTCTCTGACTGTATGGGAATAACCTTGCATATCAACGTCATTTATGGTAAGAATCCTCACCACATAGTTGAATCGGTCTTTAAGGCCTTTGCCCGTGCCCTTGATGTTGCCGCATCCTTCGATGGTAGAATCAAGGGGGTCATGTCGACAAAGGGAAGCCTCTGAGTGAAGTCACAAAGTGGCCGGTGATCGGGTATTCGTTTCCGCCCAGAGTAATAAAATTTCCATACTGCAGTATGGAGCGATCCTTTTAAAAGGGTATAGTCAATGAGGATACACTCCAAGGTAATCAATAGAACAACTCTTTTTGCCCGAATGACCCTTCTCCTCTGCCTTTCAGTGTTTATTGCCGGCTGCGCCTCAAGCAGGGGCGTGGTGACAAAGTCTTTTTACCGCGAGGGTGACCTGAATATAAAAAAGATTGGAATAATCCCTTTTCAGAAAGTTGTATCAGACGACCCGTCGCAGAAATTCATGAGGTGCCCACTCTGTGGCACTATACTGAGGACCTGCGAACTCAAGAACAACCCTGAAGTAACTATTGAGGAATTCTTCACGAACGGGCTCAGGTCCCGCGGCAGATATATCATTCTGTCGTCGGAGAGGACACATGGCATATACACAAGGATATCGTCCAGCTCCTTTAATGCTCTGCCTCAAAAGGTATTTCAGGAGGTAGGCAGAGAACTCGATGTCGATGGGATTATTGCGGGGTATGTCTTCTGTTACAGGGAGAGGAAAGGGTATCCCTGGTCGGTGGAAAAACCGGCATCGGTGACCTTCAGTGTCCATCTTGTCAGGGTTGATGACGGGGCCCTGGTATGGAGAGGAACATTTGACAAGACCCAGCGTTCGCTCATGGAAGACCTCCTTGATATAGGTTCCTTCATACGCCAGGGCGGGAAATGGGTAACGGCACAGAAACTATCTGAAGAGGGAGTGGAGGGAATAATCGAAACCTTCCCCGGCCTCGACTGAAACTACCGTGAATTTTCACGGTAACACTCTGTCGACGTAGTTGTATCCCACCGTTTTAAACATTTCATTTTAAATAATTACGTTTAGACCATAGACACAGAAATTGTTGAAACCACCCGGAGCGCAGCCTCGGGGATCGCACTCGCAATTTAATTCACCTGTTCACTTGAATAATAGACGACTGTGTTGTATAAGCGGGGTAATGAATCTTCATTACTCATAAATGGAGGGCAAAAGATGTCGAAAATTTCCGAGAGGAAAAGAGAGGAGACCAGGGAAAAGATCGTTGATGCCGCGTGCCAGCTTTTCAGTCAGAACGGCTATCATAATACACAGGTTATGGATATTGTAAAGGCGGTGGGTATGTCGGCCGGCACCTTTTACAACTACTTCATAGACAAGCGAGACCTCTTCGAACAGATTACCATGGATGGGCTAACAACACTCCGGGTCCATGTGAAGATGCTGAGAAAACCCGTCGACATCTGGGATAGAGAAGAGCGGAGGGAAGCAATGGAGGAGACCTTTGCGGCCATCTATGATTATGTCGACAGCAATCCACAGCAGTTGCTTATGCTGTTGCGTGGGAGTTTCGGTGTCGACAAGGAATTGAATATTAATGTCTGGAATTCCTTTCGGGGCTTTGCCGAGGACGTGGCGGAGGATATCCAGGGGTGGATCGACGAGGGTGTGGTTGAGGAGGTCAACCCGGTACTCTTCGGTCATGCCGTCGTGGGCCTCTGTCTTCAGTTGATACACAGCTACCTTGTTGAACGAATTATCACCCGTCGGGAAGTCATCGACAGTTCAATAAAACTGATCCTCGCAATGTTCGAGTCCTATCTCACGGAGGAAGGCAGAAAGGCTCTGGAAGATCAGAAGTAGATGAATCGGAGGTTATGAAGAATGAACACCACTGAAAGCCGAGACCAGATCTCTCAGATATCGGCGAGAGTAATCGCAGATGTCATACGGTCGGCCGGTACGAAGACCCTCCTCGTTGAGGTGGCAGATAACCTCATCAGTTCCTGGGGACAAAGGGGTGGGATCAGGGCCAGACTTGCACCATCAATCCGGCGAATCGTCTCTAAATACCTGCGGCCGGGGAGACATGGTTCGAAGGGGAACATGTCGGCCGATGTGGGAAGACTCCTGACCGAATGGGCTCGGAAGGTGAATGCCGATCATGCCGGTGATCAGGTTTGCCATGCCCAAACCAGGGGAGAGATTATTCACACTTTCCTCGCAAATACCGACTTCGGCGAAATCAGGGAGATGGTGGAAAATTCAGAGGAATGCGCCCTGAAAACGGTGGAGGTGTTCAATGAGAGTCTGTGGAAATACCCCGCTAAGGTGGGAAGTATTCTAGGAACACTCCTTGCCGCGGCGAATACGGGCGTGCGATCGACCAGGGAGGTCCTGAGACCCATAGAGAAAAACGTGAGTCCCGATCTCCTGGCTGATCTTCTCCTGTCACTCCTGAAAGGACTGAATGCGAAAGAGGTGGCAAATCTGG
Organism: Deltaproteobacteria bacterium; assembly: GCA_016933215.1. Lineage (GTDB taxonomy): Bacteria > Desulfobacterota > Syntrophia > Syntrophales > UBA2210 > JAFGBH01. The sequence goes on from JAFGBH010000006.1 coordinate 25,092, forward strand.
TAACCTCGCTCTGCGAATTGACGAGGCGACTCCACACCGGAAGTGCCCTCCTGTCACGGGGAGGGAAGCCGCTGTTTCAGATTTACCTCACCGAGCTTCTCGAAGAGGCACTGCCGGCCGTCGATCCGGTGCTCCTCGGAAAGGCGAAGATCGCCCTGGCAGAAGATCGAGCTGCCGTTGCCAGCGCCCTGGCAGATGCCCTTTCCCGTAATCCCGACTTTATATTGGAAATAGTTTCCTCCTACGGCGCGGTAACGACCCCGCTCATCACGGGGGCATCCCGAAAGGTTCGTCTCCTTGAGGAGGTTGATCAGGGACGTCTTGCTGACGCTGTTTCACGAGGGCTATCCGATCTCGATACCTATGAAATTGCTGAGCTTATCAATACCGCCATCAGAATCATCAATACGGTTCATGAGGAACGACCCGATATTATTCCAAGCCTCGTCACTTCCGTCGTGAATTCCATCGATACGGAGGAGCTTAAGACTGCCTCCCAATGGATAATTCCCGAAGCTGTCGAAGCCCTCAGGCCGGTGACCGCGGAGGTGGCCCCGGCTGTCATTCGGGGCCTCTGCGAGATACTCGCTCCCGAAGGCGGATTTGAAAGTGACGAGCACGAAGAGGCCTTTAAAACGCTGCAGGCACGGCTCGGTGTAACGGGGGGTATACAATGATTGCTGAAATACGGGACATAGCGTACTCGGTCAATAACCGATATGTTGAAACGTGGAAGAACGGGGGAAATAAGGTCGTCGGCTTTCCCTGCACCTTCGTGCCGGAGGAAATTCTTCATGCCGCTGGAATACTGCCCTTCAGGCTCCGCGGTGTGGGCACGAAAACGCTTTCGATCGGTGACACTTACTACGGTCCGGTCATCTGCAGTTTTCCAAAATGCATCCTTCAACTCGCAGGCCAGGGGGACTATTCATTTCTTGATGGTACGATCATCACCAATGGGTGCGACTCCATGCGCCGTCTTGACGAGTGCTGGAGAAAGGCGGGAGAAGACATCGAGGGAATTCTCCCGGGATTCTTCTATTATTTCGGTGTGCCGCACAAGGTGACCGACTACAGCATCAGGTGGTTTGTCGATGAGATCAGAGAACTTCTCAGTGCACTGGAGGGGCACTTTGAGACAGAAATAACGGAGCAGGCCCTGAAACAATCGATCGAGATTTATAATACCGGGAGAAAACTCCTTCGGAAACTCGATGGTATCAGAGCCTCCGATGACGTTGTAATAAATGGTGAAGATGCCATGGCCATTATCATCGCAAGTTCTTCCATGCCGCGGGAAGACTTTAATACACTGCTCGAGGCGACTCTTTCGGAAGTCAAAAAAAGTGGTGCTGGAATGGCTGGTAAAAAACGTCTGATGATCGTGGGGAGTGCAAATGACGATCTGGATTTCATCAGGCTTATCGAGGATTCAGGCGCGGTGGTTGTTGCTGATACGATGTGTTTTGGCTCGAAGTCCTATGTCGACCTCGTTGATGAAACGACCGATCCGGTCGATGCGCTTGCCCGCCGCTATCTCAGCCACAGTTACTGTCCTCGAATGTTCGGCTATTACAAAGAACGGCTCGACTATATACGAAAGAAGGCAGCGGCGGCCAGGATAGATGGGATTATTCTCCAAAACATACGGTTCTGTGATCTTCACGGCTCTGAAAACGGTATATTTGAGCGTGATCTCGAGGCAGAGGGCATACCCTGTATGCGGATGGAACGGGAGTACGGACCTCTCGTGGAGACCGGCAGAATCAAGATGCGCGTCGATGCATTCATGGAGAGGATATCCTGAAGATATATGCAATAAAGAGATACTAATCTTTTTTATCATATGTCCTGAACGTTGAAAAGCACGGGGCAGTCGTCAAGGATCGAAGGATGAGAAAGGAAACAAAAGAATATAACTACGACTGGATGCTCTGGAGCATTATTGACAATGCTGCCAAGACCTGTGACGGGTCTCGCAAGGAATACGAGAGCCTTCTCGGGCTTATTCCCCATTTGCGGGATCTCCTCCATACCATTATAAGCCAGGGTGAGCCGGGGATCCTCCTCTTGAAGCTGCTGGCCGGGTATCTCAAGAAGATCCTTACCGCGCACGACGAAGGGAAGAAAATCGCGATGACCACCTTCTGCTTCGCGCCACCCATTCTGTACGCGTTTGATGTGGTACCGCTCCTTCTCGAGCCGATTACCGGCCTCGGGACGTTCATTCTCCGACGCGGCACCGCGGAATATCTTGACTACTGTTGTGAAGTCGGGTTTACGGAGACATCCTGCTCAAGCCAGAGGGGGTCTCTTGGTGCCTATCTTGCAGGACTTGCAACACGCCCCGATCTTATCGTCTGCGATTCACCGGGGATCTGCGATACGAATGCCAACTCCTATGCCTTTGCCTCTGCATACCTCGGTATCCCCTTTTATCAGTTGAACCACCCCCCTTCCCTTACCGATGAACGATCACGGCGCTACCATACTGAAGATTTCAGGAACATGATAGCCTTCATCGAAGAGCAGACGGGCAACAAACTGGATCAGGACCGTCTGCGAGAGGTCATCGAAGAGATCAAGATCCAGGACAAACTGATTTGCGAGCTTACCGATCTCCAGCAGCTCATCCCGTCCCCGATGCCGAGCATCTACAACCTCTTTCTCTATTCAGGAGTCTTCCTCTTTAACGGAACAAAGGGATTTACAAGGCTTTTAAGGTCTATGCTGAAGAAGGTACGGACGAACGCCGAAAAGGGGATTGCAGGAACAAGGTCAACCGGCGAGCGGGCGCGGGGTTTCTTCTCCTATATCGACCACTACACGACCGACTTGCGTTTCTGGCAATGGCTGGATGCAAACGATATATCCCACCTCGGGTGCATCCTCAGCTCGTTCTGGCAGGAGGGTGCCGCCTATGCCGTCGATCGCGAGGATGCGACCTACCGCATGAGCACCGACAGCATGGAGAGCATGATCGATTCACTGGCCGCGCAGATGTCGCGCATGCCGATGGTGAAATCGATCAGGGGACCCTATGATGCACCCAATATGTGGCTCGACGATACACTGAACATGGCCCGCCTCTTCAAGGCCGATTTTGTGTCCTATTTCGGTACGATCGGCTGCAGAAACACCTGGGGAATGGTGAAATCCTATGCCAGGGATCTTGAACGGCATGGAATACCCACCCTTATCCTCTACTCAGATTCATTCGACGACCGGGTGCAGTCATGGGAGGCGGTAACGGATAAAATGAGTGAATTCATTCATCTGCGAGGGATAGGAAAGAGGCTGTAGGTGCAGGGATTTATATACTGTATGAAAGAGGTCCTCAGCCTGACGACCTGTACCTCCCCGTGGAGGTGAGTATGGATAAGGAAAAGATCGCAATGATCGTTCTCGAAGGTATTGCTCTCGATGGCTCCCGTGTTCTTGTAGAGCGGCAGCGGGCAATTGACGCCCTGACCCTTTTTCACAACTCCGCAATCCCGTTCTTGATGAACGTAGAGAGGAAGACAGACATGGTCGTACTAAAAGAGCGGTCACGTCTTTATATCCAGCGAATACAAGAGGGTGCGAGTACCAGCATGACGCTCTAGGACCGTTGCCATGAGAAGGGAATCACGGGAATACAACTACGACTGGATGCTCTGGAGTATCCTCGACCATGCGGCGAAAAGCTGTGACGGTACGAAAAAAGAATACGAAAACCTCTGCACCCTCATTCCTCACTTTCGCGACGTTCTTGACGCACTCGTACGGCACGGCGAACCGGGCAGACTCTTCCTCAATCTGCTTTCCGACTATTGCCAGAGGTGTATTTCGGCGCACGATAACGGCAAAAAAGTGGCACTCACCTCGTTTTGTGTCGCAACCCCCATACTTTATGCCTTTGATATGGTGCCTGTCTGCCTGGAGGCCATGACGGTCCTCGGCACCATTGTGCTGAAACGGGGAACAGCAGAGTACCTGGACTATTGCTGCGAGGTTGGTTTTACCGAGACATCCTGCTCTGCCCAGAGAGGTGCCCTCGGGGCGTTTCTCGCAGGACTGGCTGTGCGCCCGGACATCATCGTCTGCGATTCTCCGGGTATCTGCGACACCAATGCCAACTCCTTTGCCTTTGCATCTTCCTATCTCGATATACCCTTCTATCAGCTCAACTACCCGCCGTCGCTCACCGACGAGCGGGCAACGAGGTACCACCGGGAAGACTTCAAAAACCTGATCGTATTCATTCAAGAGCAGACGGGTAATACCCTCGATGAAGATGTCCTGAGAACAGTCGTAGAGGAAACAAAAAAACAGGACAATCTTGCAAGTGAACTCCTCGAACTGCAACGGATCGTTCCATCCCCTGTGCCGGGCATATACGATCTTCTGCTCTATGGCGGAAAATTCATGACGGGCGGTTTGAAAATCTACACAACGTTGCTTGAATCGATGCTGGAGACGGTAAAGAGAAATGCCGAGAGGGGCGTATCGGGAACAACATCCTCGAGAGAAAAGGCACGCGGGCTCTTCTGTTATATCGATCACTACACGACGAATATGCGATTCTGGGACTGGATGGATTATAATGAAATTGCCCATCTGGGATCACTCCTCTTTACCTTCTGGCAGGAGGGGGCGGTCTATGCGGAAGATCATGAAAATGAGACCTATAGGATAGAGACTGACACCATGGATACAATGATCGATTCCCTCGCCGATCAGATGTCGAGAATGCCCATGGTGAAGCAGATACGGGGGCCCTATGATGCCCCGGGCATGTGGCTGGATGATTCCCTCGGAGCTGCGCGTCTCCTGCATGCGGATTTCGTCGCCTACATCGGGACGATGGGGTGCAGGAATACCTGGGGTATGGTGAAACTCCTTGCACGGGACCTGGAAAACCGGGGCATACCCACGATGGTACTCTACGTTGATGCCTTTGACGATCGAATTGCCTCGTGGGAGGCAATGACTGATAAGATGGATGAATTTATAGCGCTAAGGAGAATAGGTTTATGATAGTTGCAGGCTGTGATGTGGGGTCGCTCACGACGAAGGCAGTAATCCTTAATGAGAAAAGGGTGCTGGGACATGCCATTATCAAATCCTCATTCAAACCCGAGGAATCAGCTGAAGAGGTAATGAAAAAGGCCCTTGTCGCCGCAGGGCTCTCCATGAATGATATCGGTTTCTGTGTCGGTACCGGCTATGGCAGGGATAGAATACCCTTTGTCGGCAGGGTCTTCTCTGAAATTGCCTGTCATGCGAAAGGGGCTCTGTGGCTTATGCCGCAGGTGAGGACCGTAATCGACATCGGCGGGCAGGACTGCAAGGCAATCAAGGTCGATAGAGATGGTACCATTCTAAAATTCATTACCAATGATAAATGTGCTGCCGGAACGGGGCGATTCCTCGAGGTCATGGCAGGATTACTGGACATTGATCTGGACGAACTGGGAAGACTTTCGGCAGCAGCGAAAAACCCGCTTTCGCTTGCCGCTACCTGCACGGTATGGGCCCAGGCAGAGGTTATCCACCATCTCAATGACGAGAAACCGATCCCCGATATTGCCTCTGCAATCAACCAAGCAATGGCGGTACGGGTTGCTATACTTGCAAGGAATGTAGGGGTGGAAAGGGAGGTGTGCATGACCGGCGGGGTTGCAAAGAATGTGGCGGTAGTTGCGAACCTTGAGAAACTGCTCGATGTGAAGGTACGCAGACTGAGAGTTGATCCCCAGATGGTGGGGGCACTCGGGGCAGCGCTCTTGGCGCGGGAGAAGATGGAGGGCACGAAGGATGATCGTCGCGGGATGTGATATAGGCTCTCTCAGTGCGAAGGCCGTGATCCTGAAAGATGGGGGAATCCTTGCATATCAGGTGATACGAGCGAAATCAAGACCCGAGGAGTCGGCACGGGAAGTTATGGAAGATGTCATGGAACAATCTGATATTTCGATCGATTCCATCGATTACTGCGTCGGGACCGGCTACGGGAGAAACCAGATACCCTTTGCCGATGCAGTCGAATCGGAGATCGCCTGCCATGGCAGGGGTGCCCAATGGCTCGTGCCGTCCATTCGCATGGTACTTGACATCGGCGGGCAGGATGCAAAGGCGATACGTCTCGATGGGGCCGGTAATGTTATCAGGTATGTCTATAATGATAAATGTGCCTCCGGCACCGGCAGATTTATTGAGATCATGGCGGAGGCCCTGGGTGTTGCACTGGAGGATATGGGGGAGATATCTGCTCAGGCCGAAGAACCGGTTACCATCTCGAACCAGTGCGTGGTCTTCGCTGAAACCGAGATCATCTCTCTTATCAATGACGGCAGAAAGCTTCCCGATATCGTGGGAGGACTCCACCGCGCCATGGCACACCGGGTGGTATCACTGGCAAAGGGCATCGAACTTGAAGAGGATATCGCCTTTACCGGCGGGGTTGCAAAAAACAGGGGAATGTTCTCGGCCCTCGAGGAGGCACTCGGTGTCACGATAAAAGGCACGGGTGTTGATCCGCAGATAACGGGTGCTTTGGGAGCGGCCCTCTTCGCATCAGAGGCTGTAACTCTGTAATATGGGACTTTTTGAAGAAACCTTCAACGAAATAGAACATTTTCTCGACGGGCGACAACCACTGAGATCATGGAGGATATTGGATGGTAGCGTATGGCCGGCAGGGGGTAGGAGGAACATCGTCCTTGGTGACGATGTGGGCGTTGAACTGGGAAATCCGGAAAAAGGATCGGTATCCTCTATCATATGGACCGGCCGGAGAAAGAGGGTAAAGGACGAAACCGTTATACTCATAGGTCCCGATATATCCGAGAGCATGGGGGAAAGCCTTCCCTACGGAAAGATTGTTTCTGTAGAGGTCGACGGTTTCAACGATGAAAATACCTACGATCGCTACAGGGAGATGGAATCGATCAAGTACGACCTTGACCTGAGAGGCTATATGCTTCGGGCCGTCTCGCAATATCAGCGAGAGTGGTGCAGGATCAGCAGGGAGGCCGTCAGGGAGGGGTTCACCTTTCAGGCCCTGGGGAAGGCCTTGATCGAGAGACTCAAGGAACTCGAATACGTAAGGGGAGTGGAGATGTTATTCGTCACGTCCAGTGAATCCGACGTGGCGTATTTAGGGGAGATTACTAAAGGGGTAACGCGGATTGTCGGTGCCATGCACAAGATGGCTGAGGAATTTTCTCTTGATTGTGACACCTGTGAATACCAGGACGTCTGCAATGAAGTCGGCGAACTACAAGGAATGAGGAAGGCCTTACAGAAAAAAGATGGGGATTGAGAGGGTAATGAAAACAAAGACCATAGCCGTATTCGGCAAGGGTGGTGTCGGGAAAACCACGATATCGGCCATCATGCTGAACATTCTCGCCGAACGATGCGACGGAAGTATACTCGCCATTGATGCAGACCCCTCGTATGGACTCGCCTTCGCGATGGGATTTGGGGTGAAAAAGACCGTTGACGATATACGAAAGGATATCATCAAGAGTATAAAAAAGGGGATCAGACGTGATAAGGAAGATACACTGCGGATGCTTGACTATGAAGTCTTCGATGCCCTGACGCAGGGTACAAAGATTGCCTTTCTTGCAATAGGACGACCTGAAGACGAAGGGTGCTACTGCAAGGTCAACTATCTTTTGAAGGATATTATTGCCGACCTCGCCGGTAATTTTGATATTGTTCTCATCGATGGGGAGGCCGGAGTGGAGCAGATAAACAGAAGGGTAATGAAAACAGTTGATTCCCTGGTGCTCGTATCTGACACCTCTGCGAAGGGGATAAATGTGGTGGAAACAATACGACATGTCGCCCATGACAACAGGGCCGTGGATTATCAAAAGATCGGACTCGTCATCAATCGGGCACGGAGTGAGGAAGAGGCTGAGCGCATACACCGGAATACGTCACTCGATCTTTTGGGCTGGATGCCCGATGATGACCTCATACGTGAATATGACTTTGAGGGAAGACCCCTGACGGACTTACCCCCCTCATCGACGACCAGGCAGATGGTGATCGGCGTTCTGGAAAAGCTGGGATTCTAAGATATTGAACCTCCCCGCAACACGTTGCGGGGACCCTTCGATTGTTTAGTAAGTTAGAAATTATTTTCTGTGTTTTCCGGCAGAAAATAATTTCGCTAACGCCCTTATCCCGTTTATCGGGATTAAGGAAAATATTATTTTATATTCTCGCTTCCCCCTCTGCAAGTAGCGGGGAATGCGCTCGCTGTTCAATTCACTTTCAAGAATTTTTACGAGAAGAGGTTGACAAGAACGGGATTTATCGGATAGAAAAAACCGTTTATAATCCCCTTCGGTGCCTCGTGAATGAGGGCATGAGTTGGAGAGTATCGTCTTTCCCGCCGAAGCGGGATCGTTTTGTTTCAAGGGAGAATCATCCGGTGATTGTAATACCCGCTATAGACATAAGGGATGGAAAATGTGTCCGCCTCCTTCAGGGTGATTTTGAGCGTACAACCGTCTATTCGGACGACCCCGTAGATATGGCAAAGAAATGGCAGGAAAAAGGGGCCGCGCGCATCCACCTGGTCGATCTCGATGGCTCTCGCACCGGTCGTCCTCAAAACAGGGCGGTAATCGAGAGAATTGCCCGCGAGATAGACGTTCCCCTTCAGGTGGGTGGGGGAATCCGGGATATAAAAACCGTGAGAGACTATATCGAAATGGGGGTCGGATATTGTATCGTGGGGACTGTTGCCCTGAAAGACAGAGATTTTGTGATTGAGGCATGTCAACGGTTCAACGATTCGATTATCCTTGGAATCGATGCACACGACGGAAAAATTTCCGTTGAGGGATGGACGGAACGTACAATCCTTACCCCCCTTGAGATTGCACAAAGTTATGAGGGATGCGGACTTGCGGCGATAGTCTATACCGACATAGCACGGGACGGTATGGAAACGGGAGTGAACATAGAAGCGACGAAAGAACTTGCTGAATCGGTGACGATTCCGATTATTGCCTCTGGCGGCGTGTCCGGTATTGATGATATACAAAAGCTCATCGATGTTGAGAAATCGGGAATCATAGGGGTCATCACGGGGAAGGCCCTCTATGAAGGAACCTTAACCCTGGAAGAGGCAGTGACGATGACTCGAATGACGGGTCGCTGATCTTCAGGGCTTGAGCGAGAGGGGCATAGGATATGGAAGACTGCATATTTTGCAAGATTGTACGGGGGGAGATACCGAGTACCGTCGTCTATGAAAACGACGATGTTCTGGCCTTCGAGGACATTAATCCGATGGCCCCCGTTCATGTGGTGGTGATTCCAAAGAAACACATCGCAACCCTTATGGATGTAAAGGGGGATGAGATGGGCACAATGGGAAGTATCGTCTCCGCAGTCCAGGAGGTAGCGAAGATAAAGGGAATCGATGAGAAAGGGTTCAGGATGGTGGTAAACTGCAACGAGGAAGGTGGACAGCTTGTTTTTCACCTCCATATTCATGTTCTGGGCGGAAAGAGGTTACGGGACGAACTGGATTAGAAAATTTGACAATTCGATAAAAGCAATTAAATTAAAGTGGTGTCGCATATAACCGAATATTGAAGTGAGCGAGAAAAGCAGGGTGAGTGAAGCTATGGATATGATAGTAAAAGTTGAAAATGAAATGAAAGATGCTGCCAAGGCGAGAGACAAGATACGATTGTCCGCGCTTCGCATGATGAAGGCCGCTCTCCATAACAGGGAAATAGACTCGAAAGACGGATTAACCGACCAGGATGCACTACAGGTACTATCTTCTCTTGCAAAACAGAGGAAGGATTCGATTGAACAGTTCAAAAATGGTGGAAGGCTGGAACTGGCTGAACGGGAAGAACAGGAACTCCATATAATCCAGGAATTTATGCCCGATCAGATCTCCGAGGAGGAGATAGGGGCAATAATCGAAAAGGCCATCGAAGAGGTGGGGGCTGCCAGTGTCAGGGATATGGGCAAGGTCATGAAGGCCCTTATGCCTGAGATTACGGGACGGGCAGATGGCAAAGTCGTCAGTGAATTGGTAAAGGAAAGATTATCTTCTTGATCTAAAGAGCCGGGGCAACAGAAATTTTCTACCGATCTATAGACTGTTAATCTTTCTTTTTCGTAAAGAGATTTCCGCAATTCCAGAATATGGCTATTCTGGTGTCCTAAGCATAAGAAGTTCTGTCCATACAAATTTGCCCGAAGAGGAAGAGAGATTTGAAGGGGCATATTCCTGAAGAGATTATAGAAGATATAAAAACAAGGGCGAATATCGTCGATATCGTCTCCGAATATGTTTCACTGAAGAAGACAGGGAGAAACTTTGTGGGTCTCTGTCCCTTCCACAAGGAAAAATCGCCCTCTTTTACGGTCAACCCGGAAAAACAGATTTTTTACTGTTTCGGCTGCGGGGAGGGTGGAAACGCCGTTACCTTCATAATGAAAACAAATGAGATGACCTATCCCGAGGCGATCAGGCACTTGGCGGCAAGGCTGGGTATTGTCATCCCGGCGATGAGAGTGACGACGTCGGAAAAGAGGAGTGCAAGCGAGAGAGAGAAACTTAACCGTATCAACACCATGGCCGCTGAACATTTTTCAAAGAATTTTACTTCCGCACGGGGAAAAGTGGCACGGGATTATATGACAAAGAGGGGAATGGATGAAACCATTATAAAAGAATTCCGTGTGGGCTATTCCCCCGATGAGTGGAGAAATCTGAAGGACTATTATGACAGGAATGGCGTTCCCTTGGCACTCGTTGAAAAGGCGGGGCTCATCATTGGAAAGGACAACGGGCAATTCTATGACCGGTTCAGGGGAAGGCTGATTTTTCCCATTGTCGATCTCGCCGGTAATGTGATCGCCTTCGGGGGAAGGGTGCTTGGCGAAGGAGAGCCAAAATATCTTAATTCTCCCGAATCACCGGTGTATTCAAAGGGTAAGACACTTTATGGCCTCTATCAGACAAAAGATGATATTCGCACAAGAGACTGTGCCATCATTGTCGAGGGTTATTTTGACCTTCTTTCACTCTGGGGGAGCGGTGTCAAAAATGTTATCGCAACCCTCGGGACGGCCCTCACAAAAAGCCAGATTGAACTCATACGGAGATTCACCCGGAATATCGTGATACTATTCGATCCCGACGAAGGTGGAAGGAGTGCCGTGGAGCGAAGCCTCCAGTTATTTCTCGAGGAGAAAATACATGCAAAGGTGGTGGTGCTCCCCGACAATAACGATCCCGCCGACTTTGTGATGAAATACGGGAGGGAGGCCCTGGAGGATAGGATCGTGAATGCCTCTTCCATGGTAGATTATTACATTGAGCGTATCATCGGAGGCAGGGGAACCCTCGAGGAAAACATTGATTCCATCGGCGATTCCATCTCCTTTATCGGACATATAGCCGATCCGATAGAGCGGAATCTCTTTATAAAAAGGGTGTCCGAGAAATTGGGTGCTGATCAGGGATTACTAAAAACGGAAGTGGCCAGGGTCCTCAAAAAGTCGGGGAGGGATTCGAAGGCCAAAGAACCCGAAAGGCGGGGCACAAAGAGTGTTGATGCAATAGAGCTGAGTCTCATTTATATGATGTGTGAATATCCTGAAAAGATACCCCGTGTCATCGGTGAAAAGACGATCGATTATTTTGTAAGTTCCGAACTCAGAACTCTGGGGCAGGCGCTTATCGGGTCCTTTGAGAAGGGCAACGGACGGGACATCTCGGATCTCGTCAATGAGATGGAGCATGATACCGTTAAAGAGAAACTGATGAAGATGATGGTGGAGAAGCAACCCTTTGACGAAGGAGTTATCGACAGAGTTTTTGAGGATACCCTGAAAAAGATCAGGGTGAAGTGGTATAAGAACAGGCATAAAATCATAAAAAGGGAGCTTGCACGGGCACAGGAAATGGGTGATAAGGATCTGAGTGCGAGGCTTTTGATGGAAAAGGGAAAACTGCTGAAAGAGGAAAAAGGGTCCTATCAGTAAATATTTCAGGGAGAAGTGAAAATGAAGAAGATAATGAACTCGGATGAGGTAAAAAAACTAATTTCAATGGGTGAAGAGAAGGGTTTTCTTACCTATGACGATTTCAATGACATATTGCCCTCCGAGGTAGTTTCATCTTCCAAGATAGACGACATAATCGTGCTCTTCGGTGAGAAGAATATCGATATCATCGATGTCGATAGTGACGATAAAGAGGGTCTGAAAAAGACGGAAGAGGAACTTGAAAAAAAGAGTGAAATCGCCAAGGCAAGTGCATCGTCTCTCTCGCAGACACTTGCAAAGACTGGTGATCCCGTCAAGATGTATCTCCGCGAGATGGGGCTTGTCTCTCTTCTCTCCCGTGAGGAGGAGGTGGAAATCGCAAAGAAGATTGAGGCAGGAGAGGAAAAGATCATGGGAACCCTCTTCAGCATGCGAGTTTTTGTGAAGGAAGTGATTGATATAGGGGCAAAGCTTCGAAGCGGGGAGATAAAGATAAAGGCCGTTATCGGAAATCTCGAAGACGAAGGTGGTTTTGTTGAGGAAGATATCCATATGGAACGGGTGCAGAATCTCATAGACAGGGTAACCGTCCTGGATGCAAGAAATGCGGTCCTTCAGGAGAAGCTGAAAGATGAGACGCTGAGCGATCTGAGCCGAAAAAGGGCTGAAAATGAATGTGCGAAAAATTCAAAGGAGATAGCTGATCTCTGCAAGGAAGTGAATTTCAGTAAGAAACGTATCAATGCTATGGTGTCGAGGCTGAAAGATTCCGTAAGCCGCATTAGAAGAATTGAGAAAAGGATGAAAACCTGCAGGGACCAGACAGGCGCACCGATAAAAACGTTGGAAAAGGCCTTCATCCGGATGAGGAACGATAAGGACAAAGGGAAGGCGGCCGCGAAAGAGATAGGGGTAAAACTTGACAAGCTGAGAGATTACGAACGCATTGTTAGAGAGTCGCGACGAGAGAGAAAACGGGTAACCTCTGAGATAAGTGTGACCTCGGACAACCTCAAAAAGGTGGTGGAGTCGATAGTCAGGGCGGAGAGCGAGGCCAACGAGGCAAAACAGAAACTGATTAAGGCCAACCTCAGGCTGGTGGTAAGCATTGCCAAGAAATATACGAATCGTGGATTACAATTTCTGGATCTCATTCAGGAAGGTAATATAGGATTGATGAAGGCCGTTGAAAAATTCGAATATCAGAGGGGATATAAGTTTTCTACCTATGCCACATGGTGGATCAGGCAGGCCATAACACGGGCAATAGCGGACCAGGCACGGACGATACGAATTCCCGTGCATATGATCGAGACGATCAACAAGCTGATCAGGACGTCGCGGTATCTTGTTCAGGAACTGGGAAGGGAGCCGAACCCATCGGAGATCGCAGAAAAGATGGAGTTCCCACTTGAAAAGGTCAGGAAGGTGCTGAAAATCGCCAAAGAGCCCATATCACTGGAAACCCCCATAGGCGAGGAGGAGGATAGTTCTCTGGGAGATTTCATCGAAGATAAAAAGATCATGTCTCCCTCGGATGCCACGATGAGAATGGATCTGGCCACACAGACCAGAAAGATTCTTTCCACCCTGACGCCGAGAGAGGAGAAGGTTCTCAGGATGCGTTTCGGAATCAGCGAAAAGACCGATTTTGACATGGAGAAGGAACGCGGTGATCTCTCCGATACCATAGAGCGTGCGCGCCAGATCGAAGACAACGTTTTGAAGAAGATGCGGGTGTCATCGAGGAGACGGGAAATAAAAAGCGGGAATAAATAAGGAAATCGGTAGTGTTGTGGAAAGTGAGGGATGCCATTATGCCGGAAAAACCATATATTTCGGGGACCTTTTGCAGGGATATCGGGTGTGCGCACCATAGGGCGCTGGAAAGTTTAACGGGTGAGGAATATATTCAGAAAAAGACCGTCTACTGCAGAGATTGCTTCGCCTGGCAATTCTACAACTGGCTGAAGGAAAACAACTGGAGGGTAGTCAAGACGGCCCCGGAGATGTCGGCGAAGGAACTTGCGGCTCATATTAAGGGGATTGATCCCGTCAAGGTGGAAGACCTCACCATGGACGAGATACTCTGTCTGTAAAAAAAGAATGTAATAAAGGGGAGGTATACCCCTCGTTTTGTAATGCGCTGAAAAGCGGGTGCATACGCTCAAAGATTTCCCGAGGCACGACTTCGGAGACCTTCAAGAGTGTGATGAAAGATCAGTTTCGGTCCTTCGCAGTTACTCGCCGCAATATGCCACGGCCTCGATTTCGATATGAACGTCTTTCGGCAGGCGACTCACCTCCACGCAGGCCCTTGCGGGAAGCGATTTTCCGAAGTATTCCCCGTAGATTTCATTAAATTCGGCAAAGTTGTTCATGTCGTTCAAATAGATTGTGACCTTTACCGTGTCATCGAGATTCGATCCCCCGGCTTCGATAATCGCCTTGAGATTTTCCAGCACCATCCGTGTCTCATTTCCGAAGGATTCCTGAACAAGCTCTCCCGTTTGGGGATTAATGGCGATTTGTCCCGACACGTAGAGAAAGCCCCCGATCTTGATTGCCTGCGAATAGGGGCCGACCGGCGCCGGAGCGCCTCCGGTAATTATACTCTGTTTTTTCATCATTCTCCTCCCACCATTCCCTCTCTTACTAATGAGCAAGCGCGGTGATGTCAACAACAAAGTATGTGGCTTCTCTTCCCTGACGGCAAATGATCGCCTCGGGGGTTTAAAAGACTGCTTCGTCATTTAATCCTATTATGATATAAGGGTTGCAACACGGTCAGGCCTTTGTTAAAGGTTTAAAATATTTTGATATAAAGCGATAAAATACAGATCTCGCTATGGAAAACATCCTTACTGTCACGGAATTGACGGCCAATATTAAGGCCCTTCTGGAAACGAGCTTTGGGCTCCTCTGGGTAACGGGTGAGGTTTCAAACCTGAGGCGTCCCGCCTCGGGTCATGTATATTTTACCCTGAAGGATGAGACGAGCCAGATACGTGCCGTTATCTTTCGGCCGACCTTTGCCAAAATAGGCTTTGCCCTTGAGGACGGAATGGAGATAGTCTGCCGCGGGAGGCTGAATGTATATCACCTTCGCGGGGAGTATCAGATCGTGATCGATGCCGCCGAACCGAGGGGCGTCGGGGCGCTTCAGATGGCCTTTGAACAGCTCAAAAGGCGTCTCGATGAGGAAGGCCTTTTTGATCCGTCCCGCAAGAAGAGGATTCCCTTTCTCCCGAAAAGAATCGGTGTCGTCACCTCATCCACCGGAGCGGCCATACGGGATATCCTGAATATTACGGGGAGAAGGTTTCCTTCAGTTAATATCCTGATTGCGCCCGTAAGGGTCCAGGGTGTGGAGGCACCCCCGGAGATATGCGATGCTATTGCTCGTCTCAATGCGATCCCCGATATCGACGTGATCATCCTGACCCGCGGAGGGGGCTCACTTGAAGATCTCTTTCCCTTCAATGATGAGCGGGTTGCCCGGGCGATTGTTTCCTCCGAAATTCCCGTCATATCGGCAGTGGGCCATGAAATAGATTTTACCATTTCCGATTTTGTGGCCGATCTCAGGGCGCCAACCCCCTCAGCTGCGGCAGAGTTGGTTGTTCCCGAGAGAAGAGAACTGGCAGGAATGTTGGGGAGTCTCGATACGAGGTTGACGAACGGTTGGAAGAAAAAAACCGAACGGTCGCGGGAGGCCGTCTCAGCTCTTCGCGAACGATTGAGGGATCCTAGAAAAAAGATTGCCGACCTCAGGATCAGAATCGACGATCAAACCTTTCGAATTGCCGAAGACATGAAAAGAATCCTCGCCAGGAGAAGGGATCTCGTTCTCTATGCGGGAAGACTCCTGATGCTTGTCAATCCTGCGGGAGAGGTGCGTGACTACCGTTTAGCCGTTGAAAATCTCAAAAAAAGTGTTATAGCGGGAACCACATTTTACCTGAAGAACACGAAAAACAGGTTTCAGAGAGAATGTGTCATGCTGGAGAGCCTGAACCCCCTTTCCGTTTTGAAACGGGGGTACGGGATAGTGAAACAATTACCCGAGGGGAACATCGTCAGGGATGCGACTACCCTTGCCGTGGGAAGCCGGATCGATGTCAGGTTGTTCTCCGGAAGCCTCTCGGCAGAAGTGACCAAGGTTTCCGAGGAGTAAGAAGGATGGCGGAAAAAAAATTCGAAAAGGCATTGGAAAAGCTGGAGGAAATTGTCAGGAAGATGGAGGAGGGAGAATTGACCCTGGAAGAATCTCTCAAGGCCTTTGAAGAGGGAATCAAGCTCTCCCGTTTTTGTCTTACAAAGTTGGAAGAAGCTGAAAGGAAGGTCGAGGTCCTCCTCGCCGATGAGGAAGATTTTGATACTAAGCCCTTTTCAGGAGACGGGAATAATGGAGAGTAGACAGGGGATGTCCCTCAAGGAATATCTGGAAGCGAAAAAGGGGATGGTGGATGAGGCCCTCGATCGTTTCCTTCCCGAGGAAAGCGGGATTTCTCCGGAGATCTTCAAATCAGCTCGATACAGTGTTTTTGCCGGCGGGAAAAGGATCAGGCCGATACTCTGCATGGCCGCGGCGGAGACCCTGGGTCAGGATGGTGCAATAACACTTCCCGTCGCCTGCGCTCTCGAGATGATACACACCTATTCTCTTATTCATGATGATCTTCCCGCAATGGATGACGATGATTACAGGAGGGGAATGCCGACAAATCATAAGGTCTTCGGCGAAGATATCGCGATCCTGGCGGGTGATGCCCTCCTCACAGAGGCCTTTCACCTCATGTCGGGAAGCAATGTAACTATCGGCATTTCCCCGGAGAGACTTCTCAGGATCATGCATGAGATATCGGAGGCAGCAGGATTCTTCGGAAAGATCGGTGGTCAGGTGATTGACCTGAAATCCGAAGGCCGGGATGTTACCATGGAGACGCTTCACCACATCCATACCCTGAAGACCGAGGCCCTGATCACGGTTTCTATCAGGGCGGGTGCCATCATCGCCGGGGCCGATGAAGACGAGCTCCGGAAACTGTCTATATTCGGCAGTAAGATAGGACTTGCCTTTCAGATAGCAGACGATATTCTTGATATAGAAGGCGATCAGGAGATCCTCGGAAAGGACACGGGGAGTGACAGGGAAAAGAAGAAGGTGACATTTCCCGCCCTCATCGGCATTGAATCGTCGAAAGAAAAGGCCACAAGCCTCATCGAAGAGGCGCTCACCGCTCTTGCATCCTTTGATGAAAGGGCAGAACCCCTGAGGATGATTGCAAAATTTATCGTGGAGAGAAAATCCTGAGAGGCGCGAGGAAGACTGCTGTATGGATGGAAAAAAGACAGGGATACTCGAGAAGGTAGAATTTCCGGAAGATATACGGAAACTCGATATCGGCCAGTTGAATGTCCTGGCTGCTGAGATCAGGACGAAGATTATAGAAACGGTAGCACGAAACGGAGGCCACCTTGCCCCCTCGTTAGGGGCTGTTGAGCTTTCCCTCGCCATTCACTATGTATTCGATACGCCGAGGGATAAGATTATCTGGGATGTGGGGCACCAGGCCTATGCCCATAAGATTATTACGGGGAGACAGAAGGTGTTTCATACGCTCAGAAAGATGGGTGGAATAAGCGGTTTCCCCAAGCGGGCTGAAAGCGTCTATGATGTGTTTGATGTGGGGCACAGCAGCACCTCGATTTCTGCCGCTTCCGGTATTGCTGAGGCCCGATGTCTGAAGGGTGAGTCCTTTAAGGTTATTGCCGTCATCGGAGACGGGTCTATGACGGCGGGTCTCTCATTTGAGGGGTTGAATTGGGCCGGTGACAGGAAGAAGGATATTATCGTCATTCTGAATGATAACGAGATGTCGATATCTCCAAACGTGGGGGCTATGTCCTCCTATCTTAACAAGATTATGACGGGGCAGCAGGTTACCAAACTGAGGGCGAGAATTCAGGGCTTTTTGAGGACGATTCCCGGAATCGGTGAACAGATGGTTAAATTCACCAAGCAGGTGGAGGAATCGTTGAAGGCCTTTATTGTGCCGGGGATGCTCTTTGAAGAGATGGGATTTATGTATGTAGGCCCCCTGGAGGGACACAGGATTGATCGCCTGATAAAGACCTTCCAGAATATTAAGGAGCTTGAAAGGCCCGTCCTCGTTCATGTAATCACGAAAAAGGGGAAGGGATACAAATTCGCCGAGGATGAGCCGTCGAGGTTTCACGGCATCGGCGCCTTCGATATCGAGACGGGGAAACCCCGTGCAGCGGTGGAGGCAAAACCTTCCTATACGGAAATTTTTGGAAGAACCATGGTCAGTCTGGCACGCGAGAATCCGAGGATTGTGGCAATCACCGCGGCCATGACGCACGGGACGGGTCTCGATAAATTCGCCGATGAAATGCCGGAGCGATTTTACGATGTCGGCATTGCCGAGCAACATGGCGTTACCTTTGCCGCGGGTCTTGCGACGGAGGGGTACATCCCCGTCGTGGCCATATATTCAACCTTCCTTCAGAGGGCCTACGACCAGGTGCTCCACGATGTATGCCTCCAGAAATTACCGGTCATTTTCGCCCTCGACCGGGGAGGTATCGTGGGCGATGACGGTCCCACGCACCACGGGCTTTTCGATTACTCTTATCTGAGGTCCATTCCCAATATCATCGTTATGGCCCCGAAGGATGAAAACGAGCTGCAGCACATGCTGAAGACGGCCGTTGAGTGCAGGCGTCCCGCCTCCGTAAGATATCCGAGGGGAGGGGGCAGGGGGGTTACGATCGACGAAACTCCAAAGGCACTTGAGGTCGGCAAAGGAGAGGTTATGAGAGAGGGCGAAGATGTTGCGATTTTCGCCATCGGTTCCACCGTCTATCCCGCCCTTGCCGCTGCCGAAAGGCTGGAGAGAGACGATATAACAGCAGCGGTCGTCAACAGCCGTTTTGTAAAACCCCTTGATAAAGACCTGCTGTGTAAGCTGGCCTTGTCGACAAAGAAGGTCCTGATCGTTGAGGAAAATGTCCTCATGGGTGGTTTCGGGAGTGCCGTCCTCGAACTGTTTGGGGAGGAGGGCATTTCGGGGGTCGCCGTAAAGAGGGTGGGAATCAGCGATGAATTTGTCGAGCATGGGACCCAGGGCGAGCTGAAACTAAAATACGGCCTTGATGAGGAAGGCATTGCCAGGGCGGCCCGGAGATTGGTCAGGATTCAGTAGTGAAGATTCTCGAAGCGGATGCCCGGTTGATAGTCACCTATGAACTCCAAAAAACAGAAGATACGGCTGGACAGACTCCTCGTTGAACGGGGGCTTTCACCGGCCCGTGAAAGGGCACGGTCCCTTATCATGTCGGGAGTCGTCCTCGTGAATGAGGCGGTTGTCGATAAGGCGGGTACCCAGGTATCAACTGATTCGGAGATACGGATAAAGGGTGAAGACAATCCCTATGTAAGCAGGGGCGGACTGAAGATGAAGGGGGCTCTTGAGGAATTCGGGATTGACGCGAGGGGTTCGGTTGTCCTTGACGTGGGTGTTTCTACCGGTGGTTTTACCGACTGCCTCCTTCAGGAGGGGGCAAAAAAGGTCTATGCCGTTGACGTCGGATACGGTCAGCTTGCCTGGAAACTGAGGACCGACGAGAGGGTGGTTCTTTTCGAACGGGAGAATATCCGCTACTTTTCAGGTGACGGCATCGACGATGAAATCGACCTGGTAACGATCGACGTTTCCTTTATTTCTCTGAAACTGGTCATCCCCGCCGTGGTAAAACTTATCAGGAAAGGGGCGGTCATCCTCGCCCTCATAAAGCCGCAGTTTGAGGCGGGTAAGGCTGATGTTGGGAAAAAGGGAGTTGTCAGGGACCCGGTGGTGCATAAAAGAGTTGTCGAAGATGTGGTAGCCTTTTCTGAAGAGATCGGGTGCAGGGTTAAGGGAACCTGTGAATCGCCCATAACAGGACCGGCGGGAAACAGGGAATTTTTCCTCTATGCAAGATACGAAGGCTCCGGCTCGGTGGCTGTCGAGTCATCGAGAGAAGTGAAAGAAGATAAGCGGTAGAATAAACCGATGGGAATAAAACTGGCAAAAACAGCAGGATTCTGCATGGGCGTAAAAAGGGCGGTCGACATCGTCCTCGATATCGCCCAGAGCAAAGGGGATGAAAAGGTCTATACCTACGGTCCCCTTATCCATAATCCCCAGACCGTTGAACTTCTGAAGGGGCGGGGGATCGTCCCCATCTTTGATATCGACGAGGTTGATGAGGGGACGATCGTCGTGAGGGCGCACGGAATATCACCCCAGGAGAGGGAAAAGATCAATAAAAAGGGGTTAAAGATATTTGATGCAACCTGTCCCCGGGTGGCGCGGGTCCAGTCCATCATAAAAAAACATGCGTCTCTCGGCTATACGATCATTATTGCCGGTGACAGGGAACATCCCGAGGTCGCGGGGCTTCTCGGATACTCCTACGGAAATGGCGTTGCCGTGGGCACGAAGGATGAGGTCGATGAACTTCCGCTCTTTGACAAGGTATGTGTCGTTGCCCAGACCACACAGAATACCGATCAGTACGAAAAGATCGTGGAAAAGATACGGGAAAAATACAGCCAGGTGGTGGTCTTTAATACCATCTGCGATTCGACGGAGAAGCGGCAGGAGGAGATCAGTGATCTCTCACGTGAGATGGACGGAATCATTATCGTCGGCGGCAAAAACAGCGCGAATACGAAGCGGCTGGCAATGACGGCACGACAGTTTGGGACCCCCACCTTTCACGTCGAAACGGCAGATGAACTGAGGGAAATCGATTTAAACGGCTATGAAAAGATAGGCGTTTCGGCCGGTGCTTCGACACCCAACTGGATCACCGACGGTGTTATTGACCATCTGACCCATTATCAGGATGAGCAGGATCACAAAAAACTGAAGTTTCTCTACAGCCTCTGGATATTTCTGGTCAGAACGGACATCTATACGGCAATCGGTGCGGGATTTCTGTCCTTCGCAAGCATGCTTCTTCAGGGATTGAGGCCGAGCGCATTCAATATCCTTATTGCCGCCACCTATGTCTATGCGATGCATATCATCAACAGGGTGCAGTTCAGCAATTCCGCGAGAGTCGCGGGGAGTTTCAGGGGGAAATCCTATGACAGGCATAAAAAGACCTATCTCGCCATTGCCGTTTTGTGCCTGGTTGTTTCGATCATGCTCTCCTCCTTCACGGGCGCGGCACCCTTTGTGCTCCTCCTTTCTATCTCCTGTCTTGGGCTGCTCTACAATATCAACATATTTCCTTCAGGATGGGGCCCGGGAAAACTGGGGGACCTGCCCGGTTCGAAGGAAATATTCACCGCCACCGCGTGGGCCGCGGTGATCGCTGTCCTCCCGCAGATCGGTATCGGTCTCACCATAACCCCCGATATGGCGGTGACCTTTCTTGTTGTCTTTACGATTGTCTTTTCCAAGACTGCGCTTTCCGATATGATGGATATCCAGAGCGACAGGCTTGTGGGACGCGAAACGATACCCGTTATCATCGGGGAGGAGGGTACGGGCAGATTGCTGCGGATTATTTCTCTCCTTACGGGGGCCATTCTCCTCGCACTTACCCTTGCCGGGTACTCGTCATTCATGAACCTTGCCCTCCTGGCATCCCTATTTTATATATGGATTTGTTTGGAACTTTGTGTTAGAAAGGCTCGTTTTTACAGCATTGTTCTTGAGGGGCTCCTGGAGACGAACTATATCATCGCAGGTCTTTGTGTGTCTCTCTGGTATTGTATAAGTGCCTATGTTTTGTAGTTCCCCGAGGTGGCGTGTGCCGGTGAAAAAGGGATTCCTTGGTCTGATAATTATAATCGCACTGACGTTTGTCCTTTCATCCTGCGGAGGGATTCGATACTCCAAGACAATGAAGGGTGCCGAGGATTTCCATCCAAAATCCGTCGGGATCATTGAGGTGAGGGCCGGCGGATATCCCGAGGTAAAGGGCACTGCTGATGAGATTGTAACAGAGGTTCTTTCGGAGAAGAAGTGGTTTTCAAAGGTGATTTCCGAGAAAATAATTCAGGAAAAGATGGCGTCTGACGACGGCGTTAAAGATATTGTCGACAACTATCTCATGAAGCTCGAAAAGGTGAGCTATTCCGATCCCGAACTGAGCAGGAAGATCGGGGAGATATATGCTGTTGATGCCCTCCTTGTGGTTACCGTGGATTTCTGGACGTATACCACTGAAGGTGATGACAAGGTGGCCAAGGGTGGCTTCAGTATGGACCTTGTGGAGGCCGCGAGCGGCAGGATAATCTGGAAGGCGGCACACCATAAGGTGAAAAAATATAAATTTTTCGAACCTGACCTCTCGAAATTGGCGAAAAGCATCTCAAAGAAAATGATTACACAGATGCCTCATTGAGAGCGGTGAAAACATATTTCAGATATTTGGAATCGCGGCGGTTTTTGTAGCGTACCGGCCGAGGTTCCTATTATTTTTATATAAGAGTGGAGGATATCGAGAAATGGCCTATGTAATTACTGATGAGTGCATTGCCTGCGGCAGTTGTGAGGATGAGTGCCCCGTCGACGCGATAAGTGAGGGTGACGATAAGTATATAATCAATCCCGATCTCTGCACCGACTGCGGTGCCTGCGCCGATATATGTCCTGTAGAGGCTATAATACCGGGGGATGAAAAGTAATAGAACTTTTAAGTTTTGCCGGTACAGTGTCGGTGATCGAAAAGGGATATTCATTTATTCTTAGTGCCCCCGTGAAAGAATCAGGGAAACTAAATGGGTTTATTTATAACGTTTGAGGGAATTGAAGGTTCCGGAAAGACTACCCAGATAGGAATAACAGGGGATTATTTAGAGAAGCAAAAAATTCCTTTCATCATCACTGAGGAGCCGGGAGGAACCGGACTCGGCAGCGAGCTCAGGCAGATTCTCCTAGACAAGACATCTCTCGCTATAACCGAAAAGGCGGAACTTCTCCTCTTTGCGGCAGACAGGGCACAGCATATCGAAGAAGTAATCCTTCCGGCGATGAGCGAGGGAAAGGTGGTCCTTTGCGACCGCTTCTCCGATGCCACCATCGCCTACCAGGGTTTCGGACGGGGTGTGGACGTCGATTTTATCAGGACGGTCAACAGTTTTTCATCACAATCCCTGAAACCCGACCTGACACTTCTTTTTGATATCCCCGTTGCAGCAGGACTGAAAAGGATAACGGACCGGATATCCCCGACGGGCAAGGCATCGCTGGAGGACCGTTTCGAAAGGGAGAAAGCGGAGTTTCACCAGAGGGTTCGAGAGGGGTACCTCTCCCTTTTGAGAGATGAGCCTGACAGGATCAGACTGATCGACGGTTCACGAAAGGTGGATGAGGTAGCGAAAGAGGTCTGTCACTTTGTGACTAATCTCATAGAAGGGTCGTGCGAGGGAGATGTCTTTTAGCGACATATACGGTCAGGAACGGCAGAAGGCGGTGTTACAAAGTGCCATGGAGCGGGGACGGGTTTCCCATGCCTATCTTTTCCATGGAATGAAGGGGGTAGGGAAAAAAACCACCGCCGGGATCTTTGCCCGGGCGCTGAACTGCAGCGAGAAAGGATTCGATTCCTGCGACAGCTGTTCTTCCTGCGTCAAGATGGATCACGGTAATCACCCCAATTTTATTCTAATAGAACCGGAAGGATTTTTTATCAAGATAGAGGCCGTGCGGGGTCTCCAGGGCCAGATAAAATTCAGGCCCTTTGAGGGACAAAAAAGGGTGTTTGTCATCGCTGATGCCGAGCGAATGAACAGTCCCGCTGCCAATGCCCTTCTCAAGACCCTGGAAGAACCCACGTCGTCAAATATCCTCATACTGATTTCATCGCGCCCCCATGAACTTCCGAGAACGGTCGTCTCCCGGTGTCAGAGACTCAGGTTCAATCCACTCGCGAGGGATGTGATTTCCGCCTTTCTCATGGAAAGGTATTCGGTGGATGAACGGTCAGCCCGTTTAATCGCCGCATCATCGGGGGGGAGTATAGGAAGGGCGCTGGAGATGAAGGAAGAATCCTATCTCTCGTTCAAGAACGGGGTCATAGAACGGATTTCCGATTCGAAGGCATCGAAAGATCCCCTGGAGTTTCTCTCCTTCGTTGATTATCTGGGTGATGACAGGAAGAAGGTCCTTGAAAAGCTCGATATAATGAAGAGCTGGTACAGGGATATTCTGGTATATAAGGAAACGGATGATGTTGACGGCCTGATCCACCGTGATATAGTCGATAGGACGAGGAAAAATTCCCGGAAAATGTCGGGGGCGGATATCCTGCAGAATATAAGGGTGATTAAAGAGGCATACAGCGCGATTGAGCAAAACGCAAACAGGCAGTTGACTCTGGAGGCAATGATGTTTAAGCTTCGGGGAACTGCGTATGATATGGGGGGAGACTCCCCCCGATTTGGTCTGAAATGATGGAACAGGAAAAGGTATTGAAAAACATTGTCGGCGTCAGATTCAAGGAAAAGGGGAAGACCTATACCTTTGACGCCACCAATGTGGAGCTTAATAAGGGCGATAAAACAATCGTGAACACCGAAAACGGTTGTGCCATCGGTGTGGTCATGACGGAAGTCATGCGCCTGCCTGAGGACAAACTGCCCGATGATCTGAAAAAGGTGATAAGGAAGGCCACCGGCGATGACCTGAAAGTCGAGGAGGAGAACATCGGGGTCGAAAAAGAGGCCTTTGCGTTCTGTGCGGAAAGGATAAAGGAACGGGAACTCCCGATGAAACTCGTCGACGTGGAGCGGCTCTTTGATAAGACCAAGATGATTTTTTACTTTATTGCCGAAAACCGGGTTGATTTCAGGGAACTCGTTAAGGATCTCGTACAGAAATTCAGGACACGAATCGAACTCAGACAGATCTGGGTCAGGAGCGAGGCCCGTATAACCGGCGGTATGGGTATATGCGGGAGGGAACTCTGCTGTTCCAGTTTTCTTAATAACTTTGCTCCCGTATCCATCAAGATGGCCAAAGAGCAGAGCATGCTCCTCAACCCGGAAAAGATATCCGGTCTGTGCGGGAGACTCATGTGCTGTCTCGCCTTTGAATATGACGATTATGCGAGCGTAAAGAAAAACATACCGAAGTGCGGCAAAACCGTCTATACGCCCGAGGGGCGGGGAAAGGTGATACGGCAAAACGTGCTTGAAGAGAAGGTCGTCGTCAGGTTGGAAGAGGAAAGAGAAATAGAAGTTTCGGTCCATGATATTATGGAGAAGAAACTCTGAGCTATCACTATATCTGGAGAACACAAAAATGAAGGAAGCGTTTTACGTAACAACACCAATTTACTATGTCAATGCCTCGCCCCATATCGGCCATGCCTATACGACGATAGTGGCCGACGTGATGGCGAGATATTACCGTATGGCCGGTCGTGACACCTATTTTCTCACCGGTACCGACGAGCACGGGGACAAGGTGGCCGAGGCGGCAGAAGCGTCGGGAGAGACCCCGCAGCAGTATACCGATAAAATCAGCGCCCAGTTCAGAGATCTCTGGCCGGAGCTGAAGATAACAAATGACTATTTTATCAGGACCACCGACGAGAATCATAAAGAAGTGGTCAGGTCCATCCTGCAGAAGGTCTATGATTCCGGCGACATCTATTTCGGCGAATACGAAGGGTTTTATTGCGTGGGCTGCGAGCGGTTCTACCGGGAATCGGAACTGGTGGACGGAAAATGTCCCGATCACCAGACGGAGCCGGAGCACAGAAAGGAAAGCAACTACTTCTTCAAGATGAGCAAGTATCAGGACTGGCTCATCAACTATATCAAGGAAAATCCCGATTTTATCAGGCCCGATAGGTACAAAAACGAAGCCCTCGCCTTTTTGAGAGAACCCCTCGAGGACCTCTGCATATCGAGGCCCAAGACCAGGCTCACCTGGGGGATTACCCTCCCCTTCGATGAGAATTACGTCACCTACGTCTGGTTTGACGCCCTCATCAATTACCTGACCGGTGTCGGCTATCCCGACAGCGATAATTATAAGACATACTGGCCCGTCGTGGAGCATCTTATCGCGAAGGATATACTGAAACCACACGGGATTTACTGGCCCACTATGCTGCAGGCGGCCGGTATCACCCCCTATCATAACCTGAACGTTCACGGTTACTGGAATATCGAAGAGAGCAAGATGTCGAAGAGCCGCGGTACCGTGGTAAAACCGCTTGACCTGAAAGACAAGTATGGTCTCGATTCCTTCAGGTATTTTCTCCTGAGGGACATGGTCTTTGGCCTCGACTCCAACTTCAGCGAAGAGGGCTTTGTCCAGAGGATAAACTCGGACCTTGCCAATGACCTGGGAAACCTGGTGAGCAGGTCACTTTCGATGGCCGTCAAATACTGTAACGGAAAGGTCCCCGAAGGGGGAGAACCCTCCGGCGAAGACGGTATACTGATCGAAAAGGGAGAGGGGCTTTTTACGGAGGTTGATTCATCTTTCAGGGCCCTGCAGTTTCATAAATCACTCATCTCCATATGGGATTTTATCAATGTGACGAACAAATATATCGTGGAGCGGGAACCCTGGGCCCTGGCAAAAGACCCATCAGCCGCGCCGCGTCTGAATACAATCATGTACAATATTCTCGAGGCACTCAGGATTGTGGCGGTCTTTATCATGCCCTTTATGCCCGAGACAGCTGAAGAAATTCTGAAAAGGCTTGGCATCGAGAATCAGAAATCGCAGGATTTTGAGGGCGTAAAAAAGTGGGGCGAACTTGCGGCGGGTAATTCCCTTACGAGGGGTGAATCCCTCTTCCCGCGTGTCACCTATGAGAAGGAGGAAGCTCCCGTGGAGAAGAAACTGACCGACGTAAAGGAAGAGGTATCCTTCGACGACTTTATGAAACTGGATGTCAGGGTTGCCGAGATTTTAGAGGCCGAAATGGTGCCGAAATCGAGCAAACTCATAAAGATGAAGGTCGATGTCGGTGAAGAGCGTACCATTGTTGCCGGTATGGGGAAAGACTATACTCCCGAGGAACTGGTCGGGAAAAAGATAGCCGTGGTCGTCAACCTGAAACCGACGAAGATCATGGGCGTGGAATCTTACGGGATGCTCCTTGCCGCCGATAAAGAGGGGAAGGGCTACACGCTGGTGAGCTATGACGGCGACGCGAAGGTGGGAGGAAAAATTCAGTAGATTACATACTCACGTCTCGTCTTGCGAAAAGAGGTTGCTCACGCCTCCTAACATAAAGGACGACGTTTCCCCGGCGATGTCCATCATATCTTCCGAGCGGTCCTGCCAGAGGAGATAGTGACAGGCGATACGCTCGTATATTCCGACAATGCAAACGGCGATCAACTCCGGTGAAGACTCGGTCACAAAGCGCTTGCCCAGGCCTTCGCTTATTTTCAGGACTGCATCCCTGATTTCGGATGTCAGCTTTATAAAGAGCTCCTTTCGCTGATCCTCAACCTCGGCGCTCTGACCCACCGATTCCCGGAAAAAAATCGTGATCTTCTCTGGGTGGTTAAGACAGAAATCGCGCAAAAAGGCGAAGGCGATATGCTGTAGACTATTGAGAGAAAAATCGGTTTTTCGCAGTTCTTCTCCCAGGAGTTTCCTTAAATAGTATCCTATCTCCTGCATCAATTTAATGAGAAGATCTTCCTTGTTCTTGAAATAAAAATAGACGGAGCCCGTCGACACCTCTGCCATGTCTGCGATTTCTTCGATACTCGTCTGATTGTATCCCTTCCGGGCAAAGAGAGTCTCTGCCGCGCTGAGGATGGTCTTGAATCGCTGTTCCTTTTCCCGAATCCTCCGTAGCGCGCTCCGTGACATTTTCGTATCATTTTCTTTTGCTGTGACCATCAATATTCCTGTTTCCTGCTTGGTTGTCCTGTCAGGAGAGAAGTCCCCCGGCAGGGATGATTCAATGGGCTGGTCTTTAAGGCCGTACCTGGAAGACCAGCCATTCATAATGTTCACGCGGACGTAGCATACATCCTACAAAACTTCAACGGCTCCATCGGATGTTAAAATCCCTCTACCCGTGCAATTATCTCGCTCATGACCTCATCGGCCCCGGCCCCGATCGACATGATACGGGCATCCCTGAAATATCGTGAAATCAGCGTTTCGGTCATAAACCCTATACCACCGAACATCTGGAGGCACCCTGAGGCAACCTCGGAGATGAGCTGTCCCGCATAGAGCTTTCCCATTGATATTTCGCGAGTCACATCGAGACCTTCCATCTTCATTCGCACGATATGATAGGTCAGTTGTTTCAGGCACTCATTTTTCATCAGATAATCGGCCAGCCGGTGTCGAAGAACCTGTTTCGTGATGAGGGGTTTACCGAAAACGACTCGCTGCCGCAGATAATCAACGGTCATGTCAACCATATCTCTGATGGCCACATGGGTTCCCGGAAGTATGGCAAATCGCTCATGCTGAAACTGCTGCATCTGATAGATAAACCCTTCCCGCTCATCGCCGATCAAGTTTTTCGCAGGCACCTTCACATTGTCGAAAAAGAGCTCTGCCGTGTCACTGCTTCGCAATCCCAGTTTGTCCAGTTTCTTGTTGACATGAAATCCGCGAAGATCGGTGGGAACCACAAAAAGGCCGAAGGAATGATAACCCTTATCATCGCTTGTCCGTGCGAGAAGTGTCAGAAAGTCTGCCTGGGTCCCATTGGTGATATAGGTCTTGGACCCGTTGAGAACATAGTGATCTCCTTCCTTGACCGCCCGTGTTTTTATGGCAAAGACATCTGATCCGGCATCCGGTTCAGTCACGGCGATCGCCGCGACCATATCGCCGGCGATGGCCCCCATCAAATATGTCTCTTTCAGATACTCGCTTCCGAACGCGGCAATTGCAGGCGTGGCCATATTCGTCTGGACGGCAATCGCCGTTGCTACCCCCATTCCGTGAATATGACCGATCTCTTCGAGGAGTACCGTCTCAAACCAGTAGTCGAGTCCCTGCCCCCCGTATTTGGGATCATAGCGCACCCCGAGGAATCCGAGATCCCCCATCTTTTTAAAAAGATCATGGAGGGGGGCCACCGTCTCCTCCCATTCATCCATGTGGGGGTTAATCTCCTTGTCGATAAATCTTTTTATCGAGTCTCTGAAAGCGATGTGTGTTTCATTGAAATACATTCCAGCCTCCTTTTGGTTTTTCCGGAAAATGTTCCTGAGCCTTTAATTATCGAAGGGCTTTTTTATCAACCTTTCCTACGGCAGTAAGGGGTATCGCATCGTACAGGGCCTTCCTTATCAAGGAATACAATTATTCGACGACGTGCTTCGCAACCGGACCCCAGGAATCTCCGGTCTGCCTTTCAGGGAGCCGGAACAATCGCCTCCGGTATGTCAATTACCTTTGCTCTCAGGTATTCGCCCAGTGTCTTTGCCTGGGGATCACTTCTTATCGATGCCGCCACCCCTTCGCCGAGGACACCTTTTATATAGAAATTTATGGCCAGGAGATTGGGGAATTCGTATCGTTCCATCTCGAAGCCGCTAATATCCTTGAGCAATGCCTTCAGCCGTTCCGTGGTGAGAAATTCCCTCAGAAAGGCATATGCCTCGGGAGTTTTTGCCCACACTCCCAGGTTGGCATTGCCTCCCTTATCGCCCGAGCGTGTGGCAAAAAGGCGGCCCAGGGGCATTCTGACCGTTTTTCCCGTCGGCGCGGGTGGAATCTCCACGTCCTTGATTTGGGGAAGGGGCGCATCGGGATCGGGTGCAACGGATTCGACAATAAATTCCTCATCCCCTATTACTACCTTCTGATGTACATGCTTGCCCGAAAGGAGCGCGGGCCAGTGCATGATGGCAGGGGTGCCCTTGGTGGGCGGAGCCGTTGCCGTGAAACCGGGGATATTAGCGAGTCCCAGCTCGACGATCTTGGCCGAGAATAAACCTACCTTCTTTGGGTCGGGGTCCATCACCGACACCCGGAGGTAGGCAAATGCCTCGTCATTCGTGGCAGGGTCTTCCTTGTCCGACCTGATAAGCTGCACATCCTCCACTTCATATTGCCCCCTGCCGCCTATGGCGTCAAAGAGGGCGTCTTCAAATATCTTAGCCTTCTTTTCTATATCGAGACCGGTCAGGACGATGGTCATCGAATTGCGATAGGCCCCGAGATTGTTGATGCAGACCTTGGTGGTTTCGGGAGGCGGCTCTCCCAGCACACCGGTAATTTTTACACGGTTTTCCGCTTCCTGGGATATCTCTATGGTATCAAATCGTGCCGCCACATCGGGCGTCAGATATTTCGGATCTCTCACCTCGTAAAGGAGCTGCGCCTTCACCGTATCCACCGACACGAGGCCGCCTGTGCCCGGGTGTTTGGTGATGACGAAGGAGCCGTCTTCATAAACCTCGGCAATGGGGTATCCCACCTTGAGAAAGGAAGGCACTTCATCGATAAATGAATAATTGCCCCCCGTTGCCTGTGCCCCGCACTCAACGATGTGTCCCGCTACGGATGCGCCGGCAAGCCTGTCCCAGTCTTTCCGTGTCCATCCGAACCACCATGCCGCAGGACCGACAACAACCGAGGCATCGGCGATCCTTCCGCCGACGACAATATCGGCATCTTTTTTCAAGGCCTCTGCGATACCCCAGCATCCCAGATAGGCATTTGCCGTAATTGGCGATCCTTTAGCGTCCTTCAAGTCGATTCCCTTATCCAGATGGGTGAATGGTTCCCCCTTTTCCTGCAGTTCCCCGAGACGTTCCATAAGATCGTCCCCCTCGATATAGGCGATCTTCGGATGCAGCCCCAGCGTCTCGGCAATCTTTTCGAGTTCCGCTGCCAGTGCCCGGGGGTTCAACCCTCCGGCGTTCGAAACAACCCGGATTCCCTTGTCGAGGCATTCTCCCATGATCTCTTCCATCTGCTTGAGAAAGGTGGGCACGTATCCGGCATCGGGTTTTTTGAGACGCTGTCGGAAGAGAAGCGCCATGGTAAGCTCTGCCAGATAATCCCCGGTGAGAATGTCGATGGGGCCTCCTTGGACCATTTCTCTGGCAGCGGCCCGCCGATCACCGAAATAACCGCTGCAGTTGGCTATGATAACCTTCTCCTTTTTTTGCTGATTGTTCGCGTTCATGGATAGTCTCCCCCTCTAGAATGTATGGTTACCTGCCCTTAAAAGCGGGTTGCCGTTTCTCGATAAAGGCCGTAATGCCTTCCATGGCATCTTCCGTGCTCACCACTTCCTTCAGCTTTTCCGAAAGATAATGGAGCGCCTCCTCAAGGGGCATATTCGCCATTTCGTAGAAGGCCTCCTTGCCGATTTTCATGCCTATGGGGCTTTTTGAAGCCAGTTTTTTGAGGACCTCTTCCACTTCCTCGTCGAGTTCGGCAGCGGGAACGACCCGGGTGATGAGCCCCATGGCCAATGCCTCCTGGGCAGTCATCCGTTCCCCGAGAAGGATCATTTCCATGGCCTTTTTCTGGAGGACATTCCGAAAGATCAGCGC
>JAFGBH010000064.1 GCA_016933215.1 Deltaproteobacteria bacterium
GTTTTCAAACCGGTAAGGGGTATTTCGTAAATTTTTTCGGTCACGAGATATACATAGATTTTGCCCTTTTCAGAGAATAGAATATCTCCTTCGATTCTATGGCTATCATTTTTTGCCGATAATATATTGGGTACTGCCAACAGAAGAATTAAAAAGACGATATATTTAATTATTCGAATATTCACGTTCACGCATTGTCCCTTTACTATCGTTCAGTCTGTATGACCTTTACATATAAGAAAATTTTGCCTGATCCCGATATATCGGGATTGAAATAATGGGTGTTATCCCTGGTTTTTCCTTTACTCTTTATGGGACTATCCCGCGTTTTTTTAGATCCATGCGGACATCTATTCGGCGTGCTCTTAG
This sequence comes from Deltaproteobacteria bacterium, assembly GCA_016933215.1. Taxonomy (GTDB): domain Bacteria; phylum Desulfobacterota; class Syntrophia; order Syntrophales; family UBA2210; genus JAFGBH01. The sequence goes on from JAFGBH010000064.1 coordinate 370, forward strand.
TTCTTCAGCCGTGTAACCGGTTGACCCCGAACTTATACCCACGCCACCGCCGGTATGCCTTCCGAAGCCGCCTATTCCGATACCCACTTGCGGTCCTGATTGTTTTTCACTGCGTTCTATTTCATCATTCAGACGATAGAAATAGCGTAGAAGGTCATCGTTGCTCATTTTATGATAATCTTCGGCAAGCAATTCCTTTGTTTTATTCGCACATCCAAAAACCAGAAACACAGCCACGATAATAAGCAATGATAAAATAATATTCTGTTTAATCTTCATGGTACATTCTCCTTTTTTAATGCTCCCGCAGATATTTTGGAGATAATGTTTATATACTATTGTCTGATGATGGAAGCTGTCCTTAGTTTCTAAAGAGGTTTCCCCAAAGGACGGAAAAGCCTTTATTCCCCTGTGGACATGAAAAAGAACGGGGCATGGTTCGATGTGAACACAGGAGGATCTCTTCGCAAGATTGTCTGGATCTTGGAAGTTCTTCTGAACTCGCGATCCAGAAACGTCCTGACGCGCTTCCTGTCCCACCCTTCGGGATGCCTGAATTGCCTGTAGAGGGTCAGGTCGCCTGAATAAAAATCCTCCGTCTCCAAATCTTCTGCATCCGGACCATAGGCGGGCATATTGAATATGGCAAGGTTAAGATAGCCGATATATTTGTGATGTTCAACAACATAATCGAGGGTGTTTTTCGCCTCTCTGTATGTTTCGGACGGCGTCCCGAAGAGGAGATATACGTAGGTGCCTATGCCGGCATCTCTCAGATTTTTCAATGCCATTGATGTCTCTTCCAGCTTGATTCCCTTATTAAGTGCGTCAAGAACGCCCTGATCCCCTGATTCAAGGCCTATCTTCAGCATAACGCACCCGGAACCTTGCAAACTTCTGCAGAAGTCAGGGTCTATCAGATGACGGGTTATGCGTGCAAATCCGTACCAGGGAATGCCGGGAGGATTGTCGATTATGGCAGTAAGGAGCGCCGGACTCATCGCGTTATCGAGAAAATGTATGAGGGAAGGGGATTTGCTATCGACGAGCCCTTCAATGTCGGAAATCGATTTATCCACTGGAAGGGGAGAATAGGAATTACCCTCGGCCTTTTCCGGGCAGAATGTGCATCGGTTCCAGTAGCAGCCGCTTGACGCGCTGTAAGGGAGGACAAAGCCCGGAGACAGGTACGGCATCTCATAAAAGGGCCTGTAATCCGGTGATGCATGTGCATCCAAAGGAGACAATTTGAGAATGTCACAGAGGGGCTTCTCGCCCGGCCCCGCCACCATATCATCAACAAGGCCATCAAAGGGATTGTTCCAGCCGGGGTTGCTGAGCCATGATGTTACAAGGCCTCCGCCAAGAACCAGTCGTACGTCCGGACAGAGCTTTCTTATGAGACCGATCATGGAAAAGGTCGGTATGGCCTGACTCAGATAGTTCAGCGAGATTCCAACAATTGAAGGCTCTTCATCTTCGAAGATAGACGACAGCCGCTCCATAAAATAACCGTAAAAGGGACTCCTTTCCGGTTGCTCCGATGCCCGTATGAGATCGAGACTTCTGAGAGGTGAGAGGGTGAGATCCTGATAATTTGCGAGGCCGAGATGGACGCCATGGGAGAGTGCGACCTGATCGAGAATGCGGTCTATATCGTTTACCGCCCGCCTGTAGCGGTCTCTATGTTTGTAGAGATCTGGGTGCGAAAGCGCGGAGACATTTGAATCCAGATGACGCGATGCACGTGTGGACCACGTGTCGTCGGCCTCGACGGGACATTTCAGAAGATGCATCAGGCCTTCGAGATTGGCATCCAATACGCGACAACGAACGGTATGCTTCCCCAGCATCCCCAGGAGCTTAGCAATCCCAGCAGGTGGTTCGCAGGGTCTTACGACGGGAGGATTAATCAAAAGCATAGTGAAAAACCAGGGTTCGTACGCAAGCCCTTCCTCCTTGTATGATGTCATCAGGCTTAAACGTATTTAGAGGAAGCATACTGTTTACCTTATTGTCGAAATATGGAAACCCCAGGGCCGTTACCCCTGCAATTCTTGCCATGAGAGAGAGTATGTTTGTACAATCATTATGTCAAGAAATAGGTGTGGTGTCCCTGAATTACGCACCGGGTATAAGATCATCGGGGATGGAATTATTAGCTTCCCCACTGCGAAATGTTTCGTTGACAAAGGAGAATGATTCCTCTAAGGCGTATTTATAGATTGTCTCGATATTTTCCATGGTATAGCCAAAGGGGGGGTACCACATGAATGATAAAATTTATGAAAAATTAGCCAACGTGCTTGATACCCTGCCGAACGGGTTTCCACGAACAGAAAGTGCGGTGGAGATAAAGCTGTTGAAGAAGGTTTTTACCCCGGAACAGGCCGACCTCTTCTGCGACATGCGATTAACCTTCGAAACTGCAGAGGAAGTAGCCGGGCGGACGGGTCGACCCCTTGAAGGCCTGGAAGAAATGTTGATAGCCATGGGAGAAGCAGGACAGCTTTTCCCTCTTCAGTTGGGTGAGACCCGATACTTCAAGATGCTTCCCTGGGTTTTCGGGATCTATGAATTTCAGCTTTCCCGCATCGACAGGGAGTTCGCAGAACTGGTTGAAGAATACGGCCCGATATTTGCCAAAAAATTCTTTGAACACAGGCCCCAGCTGATGCAGGTGCTCCCCATCGAAGAAGAGATCGCCGTCCAGCAGGAGGCCCTGCCCTACGAGAAAGTTTCCACGCTTATCGAACATGGCCAGTCTTTTCTCGTGAATGAATGCATATGCAAAAAAGAACAGATGTTGCTGGGCAAGCCCTGTGATCGGCCCTTAGAGGTTTGCCTTGCCATCGCCCCCATACCCGGGGTGTTCGACGACTGGCCCAACGGTCGCGTACTCACAAGGGATGAGGCCTATGAACTGCTCAGAAAATCGGAAGAAGAAGGATTGGTCCATCTTACGAGCAATGTCCAGAACGGCCATATATATATCTGTAATTGCTGCGGATGTTGCTGCGGAGTATTGAGATCGATCAATGAGTACGGCATACCGGCATCCGATGTGATCAACGCCCATTATTTTGCCGAGATAGATCGTGATTTATGTACCGGTTGCGGCATCTGTGCCGATGAGCGCTGTCAGGTAGAGGCCATTGAAGAGGATGATGATGTATATCGAATTGTCCGGGACAAGTGTATCGGGTGCGGCCTTTGTATAAGCACCTGTCCGGTAGAAGCTATCCGGTTGGTTCATAAGGACAAAGAAAAACTGGAAGAGCCGCCCGTAACGGAAGATGAATGGTTTGAGAAAAAAGGGCGTCAGCGAGGGGTGGATTTTACCGATTATAAATAACCGCTCAGTTCCAGTGACTTTTTCCATGATTGAGGGTGAATTGGTCCTGCCGGAAAATATTGGGACACCATAGCTGTTTCTGGTTAACCTTTGTTTTTCTAACCGCTTTTTTCGGTTTTAAAAAAAGATGCAGGGTTATGTGGTGGGAAAATCCCGGAGTCACTGCTCGTGCAATTCCTGCTATGAAAGAAATTATGTTTGTACAATCATTAGGTCAGGAAATAAGTATGGTGTTTCCTGATTCACGTCCCCGAATTCCCGAGCAGTTCCCTTGACCGGGGGCGTACCCGCAAGCCCCGCCTTGTAGATTGAGAGACTCACATTACAGGAAGAAGGCATTAAGAAGCTACGCTCTACATTACGTCACACACACGAGAGAGGTACACCACAGGAGATGGGATCTGAAGTACTGGCACTTATCTGCGGCCTTGCCGCGGCGGCGAGTTTCGGCACCGGTGA
>JAFGBH010000065.1 GCA_016933215.1 Deltaproteobacteria bacterium
CATCCATAGGATATGTTTCTCCTGTTGACTTTGGCAGGTTGTCTATGGCAGCTTAACTGGGTGTCTGTTATTTCGGGGGAAGATCATAAAGAAATTCACAAATACAAGGGCAACTTTAGCTAAAATTAAGCAACTAACAAGGACTAAGGACATTCTTGCAACTTTTGAAAGTCGCACATGTTTTATATGCTCTATGTTGGGCTGGAGATTAGTTGTGCTGAATTCTTTTTTATAAAATAGCTTAAGGAGGAAATATGCGAGAAAAAGATTTATTACTGTCGGAACAAATAAATATTTTGAGAAAGTGATAAAGGGATTTTCCATCTTACCGCCCATTGCAATAAGAAGATTCTGCGGGTTTCCAATAGGGCTCATTGCACTTCCAATGGTGACTGCAAAAGCAAGGCAGAGCAAAAGAAGCTTTGTAGAGATATTGTTTCTTTTTGCAAGAAGAATCATTACGGGTGTTCCAATTATTGCGATCGTATCGTTCATTAGAACTGCAGAACCAATTCCCATTATAAACAGGATTACAAGAATTAATTGATCGACTGACCTCACCTTTCCAAAGAACTTATTGCAGATATGAGTTAAATACCCTGAGTCTTCTGTGGCCTGACCGATTATAAACATTCCAAAAAGAAAGAAAGTTACATCAAAGTTAATCGCATGAAATGCTGCAAAGGGAGTGATCTCTCCTGTAAGGATTACAATAACTGCGCCGCCAAGCATTATCTGCCATATCTTCAGTCTGGCGCTTCCAATTTGTCTTATGGCTATAAGAAGAAAAACTATGGCAAGTGTAATTATTGAAATACTCATTTAAGGTTAAGGTTGTTTTTCTGTTGTTCCTTTTAATTAGTTAAATCGAATTGACCTACTCCGAATATTTCTACCATATGTGAAGTTAGAGTTCAGCCGTTTTATGCTTATTACAGATTGAAGTCCTTCATTTTTGTGAAGGTTGACGTTTTATTGCGTTCAGGAAGGAATATCTCAACTTACTAATCTTCAACCGGGATTCCCACCTCGATTCAAGGATTGCCACTACAAATCTTCTCAACAACCTTTACTGTCAGAATACTTTACATTTCTGGCATTTTGCCAACCATTTAATATTGCTGTATTATTTATCTCAATCCATGATTAGCGTATTTTTAGTGTCGGATTTCTTTACAAACCCGAAACACCAAAAATACCGGTATGGTTATTTCCAATTAAACAGATAGAGGATAGTTGATTAATACAGTGCCAATCATTTCAATAGGTTGTAAATATTGTTTCTCATATTGACGTGGTGGAATTTATTATCGCACATTTCTTGCATATTCTGACAATATATCGATCTTTGAGGGGAGAATGTGAAGAAAAATGGTGATACGTGTACAGTATAACAATGATGTGTATGATTATGTACCAGATCGAGTACTCAATCAACAGATAGCTCGGAAGAATATCAGGCGGTTTTACCGTCCTTCCGAGAAGAAATGGGTCACCATCGGAGTTGACCGCATACGAGGAGTGGGCGGTGCGTATGATGGGGCTGAAAGAAGGGGAATGCACCCCGCCTATGCCATGATGGGCGCGTCATAAAGGCAGGTAACGTACCATCGATTTCTTTTCAAAAGGAGTCAGCTATAAGCAATTTATCTATTATAACTGGACAAAACTTTCATTGGTTGCCGTTGGTAATTATATTGATCGTTGCCGTGATAGTTTTTGTCATTCACTATTTCCTTTACTATAAGGACCATTCTAAAACAGATAAACATTGTGAAGCCCTGATAGAGTTAGTATTGCTGAATGAGTTATGCGGGGAATTTCATAAAAAGGAACTACCCTTCTTAAAACCAAACCAAATTGTAGCGTTCTTGTATGAGTTAGAGGAAATATTTCATAAAAGCACATTACGCCAACGATAAACATCAAAAACGATTATGAAAAGAAATATACAACACATCAATCCCGATCGAATCTCTCAGCTGCAGGAAGCTATACGTAACATGTCCCGTTAATGCTTTTGATATTAAAATGTTATGTTGGGTTGTAGTTTCTCTTTCGGGATTTTTACGATATGGAATGTGAAGGACTTAACTGTCTGAGCTCATTCATGGTGCGGCACCAGTGGCCTTCCCGCACGATTCTCTACGCCGACGATTTTTAAAAATCTTTCGGTGATCTTTTTGACTGTTCGGGTCCTCTCCGCCGGCGTCATGCCCGTTAACACAACCTTTCCTCCTGCAGCCTTTTCATGACCGCCGCCGGTCCCAATTCCCTTCAGGATTCTGAGTGCTACTTTTCCCGCAATCCACCCGCGACGTGACGTGCGAACCGAGAGAATAAGTTCATCTTTAAACTCGCCCAGGCACAGTGTCCATCTGATATTTTCCATTCTCAGGAGAAAATCGGCCATCTCCGGGGCTATGTCCGGATTGGTGAGACTTCCCATATATGATATGATTACATCACCATACTGGACGGAATGGTCGATGGCGTCGGCAAATTTCAGGTAATAGGACTTTGGAACGCTCGGATTTTCGATTGCCGCAAAAGTCCTCGGGGCTATTTTGGGAAAGAGAAAGTTGAAGGCGTCGAGATCGGCTTTCATCAACGAGCGGCTGAGACCGTTCGTATCGGTTTTCAGGCCGTAAAAAAGCGCAGTCGCCAGCTTGCTGTCTATCTCAATCTCCAGTTCCCGCAGGTATTCGGTAAGAATGGTCGATGAGCTTCCGTAGTGGGGCCGAACGTCAAAAAACTGGCATCGGGCAGTTTCTTTTCTCAGGGGATGATGGTCGATTACTATACAGGGACTGATCCTGCGGGGTATGGCGTTGTTACCGGTGCGGGGCTGGCTGTCAACGAGGGCGAGGACCAAAAAATCATTAAAATCAAGATTATTAACGTGTACCATGTCGATTTTCAGACGCCTGACAAGCTCTCGATTTTCGGCGCGTCCCACGATGCCATCATAACCGATAACGGCCTTGCGATGCAGGGTCTGGGCAAAGATACTTTTCAGGGCGGCGGCAGAGGCGATTGTGTCGGGGTCAGGATTGTTATGACACATCACGAGAATGGACTTTCTTTGGCCTATCAGGGAGACCATGGTATGCGCCGGGTTGGCCGGAGTGTTCCCATTTATCTTCATGAAAGCCTCACAAATTATCTTTCGCAGAACGCCGAAAAAGAGAAAACAGTTTTACTATTTGAACATTTCTTATCGTTAAAAGCCAGTATATTTTACATTTATTCATGATAATAGTATTAATTACAAGCGCCTGGAAAGAAAGGGATTGCGAAAGGTAATCGGAATGTATTACACTACGAGAATAAATTTGATGATTGTTTTTCGGGCAACGCATCTATGAACGGCTGGCAATATATTCCAATGAAAAGCTATCTCTTACAGTTGATACAGAACATCAGGGTCTCCGACCTTTTTGATATCGCCATCATCACCATCCTTTCATACGTCATCCTCGTATGGTTCAAAAAAACGGCATCCCGTTTTGTCCTGATCGGTATCGTCATACTGGCAATGATATACGCAATGGCGCGGATCTTTCACCTCTATCTTACTGAATATGTCCTGCAGGGATTCTTCGCAATTTTGATTATTGCCCTGATAATAATATTTCAGGAGGACCTGCGCAGATTTTTCGAACGCCTCGCTACCTGGAGAATTGTACGAAAGATCCCTCTGGGAACCTCGCCTCACCATGACGCTGAGGTGATAAGCCGTGTGGTGACAAAATTGATACAGAAGCGGCAGGGGGCATTAATAGTCCTCAGGGGGGATGATCTGCTTGACCGCCATCTCAGAGGCGGGTTTGTCCTCGAAGGAAAATTGAGTGAAACGATACTTGAAAGCATATTCGACCCTCATTCAACAGGGCATGACGGCGCCGTTGTCATTGAGAACAGCGCGATTTCCAAGTTTGGATGCCACCTCCCTCTTTCGGTGAACATCTCAAAATTTGGCAACCTCGGATTACGGCACACGGCGGCCTTAGGCCTCTCAGAGAGGTGCGATGCCGTCTGTATTGTTGTTTCTGAAGAGAACGGGACGGTAGCGATTGCCCGAGAGGGAACACTTTCAACCCTCTTGAATCCGGGCGATCTTGCCGCTCTCCTCATACAATTTTTTCACAGAAGGGTGCCGGCAGGTAAGAAAGGTGCATGGGTGCGATGGATCAGTGAAAATTCCTGGGAAAAGGCAACAGCCATTATCCTCGCCTGCGGCCTGTGGTTTGCCTTCGGATATCAAACGGAAAGCATCAGGCGCGATTATGTCATCCCCATTGTGTATAAGAATCTGACGGCGGACTGGATTATCGAGGAACAAAAGCCCAAGGAGGCGACAACCACCCTCATGGGATCGAAACAGGCCTTTGATCTTCTCAACGAGGATTCATTAAAAATCGTTCTCGATATGACGGCAGTGAAAGAGGGGAAACAGCAGGTCTTGATAGGTACGGAGAATCTTCAGCATCCTTCAAATGTAACGGTTGTGGACATTAAACCGAGCAAAATAGGCTTTGTCGCACGAAGGCTTGTCCGTATCGAAGCCCCCATCGAAGTGCGCACGTCAGGGGCCCTCCCCGAGGGATTGAAGCTTCGAAAAATTGACATTGTCCCCGCTTCGATCCAGGTTATCACTCTTTCGAAAAATATAAAGAACATTAAAATTGTCACGGAACCGATCAACCTCGAAGAGATATCGGGGACAACGAAGCTGGCGCCACGCCTCATAATCCCCGAGGAAGTTGCGTCTGTTAACGGAAGACAGCCTTCTGTCGAGGTTACCATAGAGATTGAGTAAATGTTGTCCCGGTTTCTCTTATAGGGCAACAGGCGTACCGTAACCTCTGCTGACCGAAAAAACCAATAGCGTTGCCTGTAAATCTTCGATAGCAATCAGCATCAGGAATAAATAACGGTTTCACACGCCATGCTTAGGTCTTGTCGGGGGGACTCATTTCGAATACGGCTAAAAGACGGGAACCCTTATCCGGTAAAGACTCGATTGAGGCATGGTCGCTGTAGCGCTTAATATTTGCCAGGCCCATTCCTGCGCCGAAGCCGAGTTCACGAACCCAGTCTGCAGCGGTAGTAAAACCCGGCTTGAAGGCGGCTTCCGCATCCTCGATTCCCGGGCCGTCATCCTCAGTAATAATGACGATGCGCTCGGGGTTGATAACAACTCTTAGTTCTCCTCCCCTTGTGGTGTGCAGTATGAGGTTCATTTCAGCCTCATAGGACGAGATCGTCACCCTTCGCAGTAAGGCTGGATTTGCACCAAGGCGTTCGAGTGCCCGCTTCAGTTTGCTTGTTGCCGCTCCGCCATGATCGAAATCACCGGCGGCAATGTGATAACTCAGAATAAGACTCGTCTGCTCCGAATCGATATCCTTGAAAATATGACTGGCGCGGTAACGGCGTATCTCTTCGGCCTGGTAACGCTGGCTTAAAACCCTGAGCAGACCGCGGGTAATATCACTCCCCGTCAGAATTCCAACCAGTTTGCCGTCGTTGTCGACGACCGGCAGACGTCCATAGCCGTGCTGAGCGAAGAGATTGACTGCCTGAACGGCCAACTCGTCTGCACGAACAAACACGACTTTGCGCGTCATTCTATTACCGACGGTATCCTGTGGACGTTGTCTGTCTGCCACCGCCTTTACCAAGTCTTCCAGGCTGATAATGCCGATGAGATCACCCCCATCAACGACCGGCACACCCGAGATTTTTTTGGTGCGGAGTATCCGCATCAGATCTCTCATGGTGGTATCCGGCGAGACGGTTACGACCTCGGAGGTCATGACCTCTTTAACGCGTACCTCATATACCAGTTCCTGTACGCGCGTCAGTTCATTTACTTCGTTTTTTCCCTTTGATTTTTCTTTTATTGACATAGGATAGACGCCACACCGTTATCAGGAAGACCCGCATTGGAGAGCAGTCCGCAGGCCTGGTACATGCTATGACAACACGATATGAGGGGAATGGAGAGCTTCTCTGCCAGTTCAATGGTGGGAGGTGGGGGTATCTTTCCCCGGACAAAGACAATCGCTCCTATATTTGCCATCTCGGCAGTGCGAAGCACCTGCTGATTCGTGAGACCGCTCAGCAATAGGCTGTTTTTTTCCGTTGTAAAGGCCAGAACATCGCTCATCAGATCGGCAGCCCCACCTGACGCAATTTCCGCCTCGCCGTGAAAGGTTTCTGTGAGCACCTTTCCCCCTAATATGTGTACGATTTCTTTAAGCAACATAGTATGACATTAAAGCAGACAGAAAATGGTGCTTTCCGCCGCTGAAATCACCTCGCTTTTTTATAATATTTCCTAGCCTCCGGAATCAGTTCTTTTATTTTTCTGATTCTCATGGCATCGGAGGGGTGAGTACTCAAAAATACCGGGGGTTGGTTCCCCTCTTTTTTCTTCGACATCCTGTCCCAGAAATCTAAGGCACTCTCGGGATCATATCCTGCCTTGGCCATGAATATAAGCCCAAGGTGATCCGCTTCATATTCCTGGATACGGCTGTAGGGGAGGATAAACCCGAGCTGGGCACCAACTCCGAAGGCCGTCATCCATAGTTTTTGTGTCTCTGAAGGTTGACTCGCCAATGCCGTGGAGAGTGCCGTCCCGCCCATTTGAAGCGCGAGAAACTGGCTCATCCTCTCGTTTCCGTGACCCGCTATGGCATGTCCAATCTCATGACTCATGACCACGGCAAGACCCGTCTCGTCTTTGGTATACTGCAGAATTCCCGTGTAAATGACAACCTTGCCTCCGGGCATGCACCAGGCATTTGCCTCTTTGTTTTCAACAAGATTGAAGTCCCACTTGTAGTTCCTCAGCGTGTAGGACATGCGATTCTCGGTAAAATACTGCTCCACCGCCGTCTGAATCCGCTGACCCGTTCGCTTCACCATCTGGGTCTGTTTTTTATCAGCGCTCAGTTTATGTTTTTTAAGAAACTGATCGTACTGTTCAAAGCTCATAGAGAGCATGGATTCATGGGGAACCAGATTCAATTGCTTCCTCCCCGTAATCGGGACGGTGCTGCAGGAAAGTATAAAAAAAGTCAGGGCAAACAAAATGATTGCAGAGCTTTTGAAAAATTTCACGGAATCACTCTCCCGGCCTTCTCGAAAAATGGACGAGAGGTATGGTATAAAAGACGGAGGCAAATTTCAAGTTGTAATCTCGGATAAAACTATTTAAAATAACAATACTTCGTTCTCTCTTCGATCAATAAAAAAGGGGGATAGGGTGAAAACCGTATCAGCAATTCTCTCCGTGATGGTCCTTGTAACGGCAATTTCCGTTTTTGCCGAAGACGCACCTACCCAGATTATGACAGGTATCAGGGAGAGAGCGGCACGAGAATATCCCCATGATTACAAGTCCCGAGAGCGCGCAATAGACCGGCAGAAAAACGCCTATTTTGAAATACAGCATTGCAAAGATGATGGAATTCCCGAAGCTCTCCTCACAAGGATCAAAGGAAAGGCCGCATCAGAATGTCCCCATAATTATTGCGCGCAGAAATATTTGATAGATGTCCAGATAAGGGACTTTCTTTATATACAGAATTATTCAGCGGAAGATGTCCCAGAGGGTGTACTTGAAGAGGCCAGGAAAAGGGCGGCGCGGGAATTTCCCGATGATTACAGCTCTCAAAAATTGGTAATTGAGGATCAGATCAAAGAATATCTGGATCGATAATAGTGGTTCAATTGTAGATCCCGAAGACCTGCTGTGAATACTTTCCGACTGTTGAGGTAAATCTCTCGATTGCATGTACTCGCTCTTCAATTCAGATTTTAGCTGACTTCTCCCTCACGTTACGATTTTGATTTTTTGCCGTTGATTTTATCACGTCTTTGATTTAGTAGTATGGCCAGGGGAAAGATTGTATGAGGATTATGAAAGGCATTTTCGCTTTATTTGCGATAGTATCGTTATTGTTTCTCGCCGGGTGCCATTCACATTCGGGGAAACCCGTAAGCGACGCATCATCAGTTAAGCTCTTAAGTGCCAATGCATACAATAATTTTGCCGTGGATTTGAGGAAGCAGGGCGATGTTGAAAAGGCCATTGACTATTACAATAAGGCCCTTGAGATCGATCCACGCCATGCAATGGCCTACAACAACAGGGGCGTTGCCTGGAAATTTAAAGGGGATATTGAGCGGGCCATTGCCGATTATCAAGAGGCAATGGAAATCGATCCTCTCCTCGCCGCCGCCTACAATAACAGGGGCGTAATCTACGGAATACAGGGTAATTATCCACGCGCAATTGCCTATTACAATAAGGCCCTCGGTCTGGACGTCTACAATGCCGATTTCTATAATAACAGAGGCGTCGCCCGGGAGCAGAAGGGCGATGTTGACGATGCCATTGATAATTATAATATGGCATTAAAAATAGATTCCGAACATGCCTATGCCTATAATAATCGGGGAGCCGCCTTCAGGGTAAAAGGGGCATACGAACGTGCAATCGACGATTACACGATGGCTATCGAATTACAACCGGGCTATGCTGATGCCTACTATAACAGGGGAATTGCCTGGCATGCCAAGGGAGACATGAGACAGGCCCGGGCCGATATAAAGAAGGCCCTCAGTCTGAATCCCAAAAGCAAGAAATATCAGCAGTTTCTGTCTTATCTGAAGACTAAATAACAAACTCCATTTACTTGATCTTGTAACCACGCTTTTCGGCCCATTTCCGTGCCGCCTCTTCAAGCTCCGGGTTCCCACAATTGAGATAGGCCTCTGCCATGGTCTCGGTGCCCGCTGCATTCAGTTTTTCAACCAGAAGAGGCACGATCTCCGCCTTTCCGATGAAATCGAATGCCAAAAGCGCGTTTTCGACTGCCACAGAGTCGGGCATTTCTATTTCTTTTAAGAGAATGTCTTTTGTCGTAGTCCAGTTTTCACCGAGACTTTTTGCGTTTCCTGTGGCGACCCACCAGAGAACTCTTTCTCTTTCCGATGCGGGTTTCCACCTCAGGGCAGCGAGCGCCTCCACTGCTTCGATGTTGAGATTCCGGTCATTAAGTTTTTTGACGATCGGAGCAACGGCTCTTTCGTCTCCCATCTTTCCCAAAAGGACAATCGACGTTTTTCGAAGACCCTCGTCTTCCAGTGACTCGATAAGTGGTTGAACCGAAGGAGAACCTATCTTTTCGAGGGCGAGAGATGCCTCGGCGCGCACCCCGGCGTTATCATCCTTCAACGCCTCAATGAGGGCTTCTATGGCCGCCGGAGACTTTATATTTCCGAGAGTCCAGGCTGATTGAGCCCTTATGGTTTCATCGTCGTCATCTAAGGCATCGATAAGCTTACTTACCGCCGGTGTTCCTACCTTTATCAACTCGTCCCACCTCTCATTTGAAATGAGATAGGTGATCCTGTCGTCCTGATCTGAGGCTGAAGGTTCCCACGCCATCGTTGCCAGGGCTTTTGCCGCTTCCTTTCGGACGGTGCCGTTAGTATCCTTGAGTGCGTGTTTCAGGGACTCAATCGAGCGTTCATCGCTTAGTGCGCCCAGAGACTCGGCCGCCTTCCCGCGGACAAAACCGCTCTCATCGGCAAGTGCATCGATAAGGGGAGAAACGGCTCTTTTGTCCCCCATTTTGCCGAGGGCCTCAGCGGCCCCCTCCCTGATATTGGGGTCTTTTTCATCAAGAAGGGCGATGAGGGGGTCCACGGCACTCGGATCGCCTATTGTTCCGAGGGACAGGGCCGAAGCCTTGACGACCTTCCAGTCTTCATCTTTTAAGGCGGCTATGAGCGGAACTATACTTCTTGCGTCACCGAGAGTGCCCAGGGCACGGGCGGTACATAGTCGGGAGTTTTTTCTTCCTTCCGCAAGGGCGGTGATCAGTGGTTCCACGGAAGGTGATCCGATGGCTGCAAGGGCCTCGGTCGCTTCTTCTCTTACCTTTGTACTCTCGTCTTCGAGGGCATTGATCAGTGGTTTCACGGCGCCCTCGTTTCCTATCCTTTTGAGGGCCGCCGCCGATTCGAATCGAATTTCCGGGTTCTCGTCTTTCAGTGCGTCGGTAATGGCGGGCACTCCCCGTGGGTCGCCACTTTTACCAAGGGCCTGAAGTGCCTTCTTTCGAATGTCGTCATCGTTATCGTGTAAGGCAATAATCAGGAGATCTGTTCCCGACCGTCCCATCTTTGCCAGAGCATCCAAATTTTGCTTCGCCAGGAGAAAAGAGCCTTTCTCATCCTCCGATGGATGCCATCCAATTTTTTCAAGGGTTTCCGCTGTATTCTTTCTGATTCTGCTGTCTTTGTCTTTCAGTGTGACCGTTAAAGCGGAAATTGCGGGTGTCCCTGTTTTTACAATGGCATTCCACTCTTGATTGGCGATAAGAAGGAGTACCCTCTCTTTCATATTCGACGGTCCCCATCCCAATTTATTGAGGATGTCTGCCGCCTCTTTCCGAACCACGCTGTTACTGCTCTCAAGGACCGTGACGAGGGGTCCAGTTGCAGGGTTTCCTATCTTTTCGAGCGCTCCTGCTGCCCCTTTTCTGACGTCGCCGTCCTTATCTCCGAGACTTTCGACAAGGGGGTGCACCGCTTCCGCACCGATTGATGCCATCTCGTCCCAGCTCTGCTTTGCCAGAAGAAGCGTTATCGTTTCCTCCGTGTTTAACGGATTCCATCCGATTTCACTCAGGGTAGTGGCGGCCCCTTTTCGCACGATGCTTTCTCTGTTCTTCAGTGCCGCGACAAGGGACCCTGTGGCCGGTTTCCCTATCTTTTGAAGCGCCCTCGCCGCCCCGAATCTGACATCGTGGTCACGGTCATTCAGTGACGAAATAAGGGCGGGTATCGCCTTTACGTCTTTTATTTTACCCAGGGCCTCGGCAGACTTTTTTCTCACCTCCCAGAATTCATCGTCAAGTGCCGCTATCAGGGGCTCTGTTCCCCTCGGGTCTCCCATATTTCCGAGGCCCTCAGCCGCTTTTTTTCTGACATGGCGATTCTCATTGTTCAGTCCATCGATAAGCGGTTGCAAAACACGTGGGTCCCTGTTCTTGCTGAACGCATCCGCCGCCTGTGCCCATATGACGGGGTTGTCACTTTTGAGGTCATTGATCGGGTCTGCCTGGCATGACATACAAAAAAGAGATATGACAATAAGGACAAAAGTTATCGGAATTGCTGTCGTCGATTTATTCACTCCCCCCCCTTTTTTTTGTTTTCAGAAGGATTGTTGGATCACCGTTATAAAGTTGAAAAGTGTCTCGTTGACCGGTGTGGGAATGTTGTATTTTCTCCCCAGACGGATTACCGTTCCCGCAAGCATCTCAACTTCTGTTTTCCTCCTGGCCTCCACGTCCTGGAGCATGGAGGTTTTTCCCTCCGGAGACAGGCCGGAGAGGATTTCGTTCCACTGTTTTACATCATCCTCGTCGATATGGACGTCTGCCGCCGCGGCGATGGCCGTCACCTCCCTCATGGCGGAATCGACGAGATTCCGGGCATGTGGCGATTGCTGGAAAACGCCGTAAGGCGCACCCAGGATGGCCGATGTCTGATTTATGCCCACGTTGATCATAAATTTCCACCAGAGCGTTCGTATCATATCATTGGGCGTTTCGCTTACGATTCCCGCTCTGTCGAAAAGGTCCTTGACCTCCCTGACTCGTTCCGAGGGCGCAGCGTTTTCCCCTTCTCCGAAAAACAGGATTCCATCCTTTGAATAGGTGACGCTGTTTCCAATCCTGACCGCGTCGATGCCGACGGCAACGCCGTACAAAACCTTGTCCATTCCGTAGATGGCACCTATTCTTTCTTCACTGTCTATGCCGTTCATAATGGAAAGTATGATGGTTTTTGCCTTCACCGAGCTTTTGATGTCTCCGATGGCGTCGGGGAGATGGTCGTGTTTGACGGCCACGATGATCAGGTCGGCGGATCTTTCTTCGTCACCAGGCCTTATCAGGGGGATCGAGAAATGCCTCCCGTTTACGATGATGCCCTCTTTTTCGAGCCGGTCGTAGCGTTTTCCTCCCGCAATGAGGGAGATGCAATTCCTGTCAAGATCGAATAGTTTGCTCGCGTAATAGGACCCAATGGCCCCGGCCCCGATAAGTGAAACACTTGTTATTGCTGACATGAGATATTCCTTTTCCTTATTTCCGGGTGCTACATGAAATTCAGCGGATCCACGTCCAATCTGATATCTGCCTCAGATTTTCCCAATTGCTGAAGGATTTTGCCTGATAGGGCGTGGAGTATTTTTACGTCCTTCCCCCTGAGCAGCATGTGCCATCGGTATCGTCCCTTGATCCTGGCGATGGGAGCCTCCGCAGGACCCATAACAGTTATAGTATACTTTTGTGTGATCTTTCGTGCTATCTCTCCCAGCAAGGCTGCACATTTTTGTACCTTCGACTCTTGTGTGCTCGATATTCGAAACTTTACCATTCTGCTGAAGGGAGGATAGCTCAATTCGCGGCGGGTTACAATTTCTTCATTGTAGAAACCGAGATAATTGTGATCTCTGGCGTAAGTAATTGCATACTGTTCCGGGTTCAGTGTCTGAATAATGACCCTTCCGGGAAAATCACCCCTCCCCCCGCGGCCGGAGACCTGAGTAATGATCTGGAAAGTCCTCTCGGAGGCCCTGAAATCTGGGATATTCAAAGATGTGTCGGCCGACACGATCCCGACAAGAGTCACATTGGGAAAGTCGTGGCCCTTTGCGATCATCTGTGTGCCCACGAGGATGTCGATCATGCCCCGGTCCAGCTCCCTCAGGATTCTCTCGTAGGCGCCCCTTTTTGACATTGAATCGCTGTCCATGCGTTCCACCCTTGCCTGAGGGAAGAGTGTTTCGATTTCCTCCTGGAGTTTTTCCGTTCCCACTCCATGACTTCCTATCTTGGAACCGCCGCATTCTGGACAGAGCGGAGGGGCCTTGATGGAATAGTCGCAGTAATGGCATTTCATCGTGCCGTCGCTTGCGTGATGTGTCATGGAAACCGAACAGTTCAGGCATTTAAATATATGGCCGCAGTCCGTGCAAACGAGAAAGGTATTGAACCCCCTCCTGTTCAGGAAGAGAAGAGTCTGTTTCTTTGCCAGAAGGGTATCATGAATGGCCCCTTTGAGCCTTGTGGAAAGCACCGAGAGATTTCCCCGCTCTTCCCGCTCATTCTTCATGTCGATAATGTCAATCTCGGGAAGCGGCCTGTCGACGACCCGTTTTGTGAGGGTGAGATGGGTGATATCTTTTTCCTGGATGTTGAAATATGTTTGGAGCCCCGGTGTCGCCGAGCCAAGTATTACCGTTGCAGAGCTCAGTCGGGCTTTTACCATGGCACAATCACGGGCGTTGTAGGTGAGGCGTTCGTCCTGTTTGTAGGAGGCGTCGTGCTCTTCGTCGACGATGATGAGTCGGAGATTTTTTACCGGCGCGAATATGGCTGAGCGTGCGCCGATGATGATTTTCGCATCTTCCCTCTCTATCCGTCTCCACTCATCGTATTTTGAACTCTTCCCGATTCCGCTATGTAAAATTGCGACAATATCGTCGTCAAATTTTTCTTTGATCCTGCTTATCAATTGCGGGGTAAGTGCTATCTCAGGGACGAGAAAGATGGCGCTTCCTTTCAGATCAAGGACCTTCTCGATGGCCCTCAGGTATACCTCCGTTTTTCCGCTTCCTGTCACACCATGGAGGAGATAGGGCCGATACCGTTTGGAGAGGATGCCCTTGATGATTTCTTCGAGCGCCGCCTCTTGTTGATTGTTCAGGCGGATATCAATGCCTGCAATACCGATGTCGCATGGTTTGTCAGGGGTGCGAAGCACCTCTTTTTCCGAGAGAGAGAGAAGACCCCGCTTTTCCATTCTTTTTATTGCGGATCGTATGTCTTTCAATTCATCACGAAGTGCCGCGAGGGGGACCCTCCCGTTTCCCTTGAGAATCTCTATGATCCTTTTCTGTTTTTCCGTAAGTCGTAGATCGGCGGGGAGATCGGATGCGAGCGTTATCATGCATTCCCTTTTTACTCTGACCTCGGCCTTTCGGAGCTTTTCTTCCATCCTGAGAAACCCCGATTTCTCAAGGGTTTTCAGGTCCTCTCCGATGTTTCCCCTGCCGAGTTGCTCTTTGAGTTTTGTTGAGGAAATGCCGCTATGACAGTTCTCAAGGATGCCGATAATCTTTCTCTGGGTGCGGGATATCTTTTTTTCTCCCCCTTCATTCCCGTCGCCCTCGGGGAAAATCCAGATATCGCTCTTCACGTCGATGCCCCCCGGCAGTATTTCCCTGAGCGATTTCCCCAGTGGATACATGTAGTAGTCCGATACCCATCGGTAGAAGGTGAGATCATCCTTTGTAAAAAGGGGCTTTTTATCCAGAATCTCGATGATATCCTTTAGGTTTTTTCTCTCCGACAGCTCTTTTATTTCAGTTATGTACCCCGTCACTTTCCTCTTCCCGAAGGGGACGAGGACCCTTTTGCCGATGGCGAGCGCTTCTTCCATCTCCCCCGGTACGGAGTAGGTGAACGTCTTTGCGGAGGGTATATTTACGGCTACTGCGGCAAACACCTTCTCTTATTCCTTAATAGTGATAAAATGAGTGAGGGGAAGACCGTTATAGGTTCCCTCGGGTATATGAAAGAGGCTCTCGGGAAGAGGTGTATTGACCTCTGTCTTTTTTGTCGTGCTTTCTACCCAGAGTGCATCATCTTTAAAGATCCTGATGGTTCCGGGAAACCAGGCCCCCTTCTTCAGAGGTATATAATCGGTGTATTCGACCCGCAGTGTCAGCCTCTTTCCTTCTGATGTTGCGATACCAGTAAATCGAAGGGGCACTCCCCGTTTTCTTTCTATCCATAGTTTGCTTCCCGGTTTGCCCTCGTCGCAGGTTCCTATCGTATAAGAAACCTCTGTCCCTACCCGGCCGAGCGAAGTGGTGCCCGTATCAACTCCGAGAAAATTGAGGATGTCCACAAGGTCACCCAGTGATGATTGAAACCACAACAAAGGGAAAACTGTATCGATGATCCTTACATCCGAATCCGCTTCATTCGAGAGGATCGCCAGGGCCGTTCGCCCCCGCTGAATGATCCTCTCTTTCCCGGAGAAACGGTATCGCTCCAATCGTAAGAAAAAACCTTTTTTGATGAAGAGTCTTTCCTCTGCTCCTGTCACTCCCATTCCATACAAGTCTTCGTAAATGGTTGTTTCAAGTTCGACCGTGAGCGTCTCGATGCCGTGGTTCGATGATTGGAGTGATTGCAGAATCTCCTCCGCCGGGGGAACATATGCGGCGGTCGTAAGTGGAGACGCTAAAATGAGAATCACTACAGAGTAGAATACAAAGAGAGATTTTTTCATCATCGATTTATCAAGGGTCCTGTCGTTTTTCCAGAGATGGGAAAGACGATAACAGAACGGATTTGCCTTTTCAAGGGTATTCGCCCCTGCCTGTGAGGGTCATCATTTTTGTGGGATTCTCAAGTGAAATTAATGGTACGGTTAAAGAAGAAAAAAGGAAGGCACCTTTTAAAAGAGGGCCGTATCTATTCTCCGCGCTGTTTTTCGAGCTCTTCCTGTTTCTTTTTGCAATCGATGCAGAGCGTTGTGACGGGACGTGCCATCAATCTTTTTTCCGATATCTTTTTTCCGCAGACATCACATATTCCGAAGGTTCCGTCATCGATTCTCTCCAGCGCTTCCTTCATTTTTTTAATCAGTTTTCTCTCCCGATCTCGTATCCTCAATTCGAAATTTCTGTCCGATTCCTGAGAAGCCCTGTCGCTCAGATCAGGAAAACTCTCATTTTTGTCGGTCATTTCCGAAACAGTTTTTCCCGCTTCGCTGAGGAGTTCATTTATTCTTTGAGTGAAGAGATTTTTGAAGTATTCGAGCTGTTCCTTCTTCATTGTTCGATCGTTCCCGCCCCTTTTACTTTTTAAAAGTGCGACTTCATATATACAATGTTAGATTTTTTGTAAAGAAAAATTATTCCTTATTTTTTCTATTATATTGGTGGTCGATGCCCCTTTCACCTCTGGTATAATGACAACTTCTCCCCCCCATTCCCTTACAGCGTCTCGTCCCACGACGTTCTCTTCGTTCCAGTCCCCCCCCTTCACCAGTATATGAGGCCTTAAATATTCGATGAGCCGAAGAGGCGTTTCTTCATCGAATACTGTGACATAGTCGACTGATTTGAGGGAACCGACAACAACTGCCCTTTCTTCCTCAGGTACGATTGGTCTTTCATCGCCCTTTATCAGCCTCACCGAAGAATCGCTGTTCAGAGCAAGCACCAGGATGTCGCCTAATTTCTTTGCCTCACTGAGGTATCTCACGTGGCCTGCATGGATTATATCAAAGCAGCCGTTGGTAAAGACGATTGTTTTCCCCTCACCCTTTAGAATGTCCAGTCTTTCTTTGAGGTTTTCTCTCGATATGATGTTTTCCATTCTCTTCGCTTTCCTCTGTCATGCCCTGGCGAGCGTGAGTACCGCAACATCGGATGCCTTCGCCTCTCGAAGCACCCGTGCGCATTCGTTTACCGTACTCCCCGTCGTATAGACGTCGTCCACCAGGAGTACCTTTTCCCCTTCGATCCGCCCTTTTTCCTTTACCATAAAGGCGCCCTTCACGTTTTTGATCCGTTCGGACTTTCCAAGATTAACCTGTGGCTTCGTATCGATTCGTCTTTTCAACACTCCGAAGTCAAGAGGTATGGAAAATTTATTTGAGAGTTCTCTCCCCAGTACAAGCGATTGATTGAATCCTCGCTCTTTCAGTTTTTTTGGATGCAGGGGAACAGGGATGATGAGTGTGAATTCGGGAATGGAGAGCGAATCATATCGGTGTTCCGCCATAACTCTGCCCATGAGCTCGCCAATGAGGATCCTGCCGCTATATTTGAAGAGGTGAATCGTATCAAGAAGTATCGTATCATATATTCCCAGTGACCGGGCTGTCGAGAAGAAGGGCTTTTTCGCTATGCAGTTTCCGCACAGGTGGTTCGCACCTCCTGTGCCGGTGAACTGGAGACCGCAGCATGTGCACAAAGGCGGACGGATGAAGGATACCTTTCTGAGGCATTCGGAACAAAAAGGGATCTTCCCGCTCTCTTCCGGAGACCCTCCGCAGGCAATGCACCGGGGAGGGAACAGGATATCGGCAAGACCGGAAACCATGTCTTTAATGTTACATGTTATCTTCGAGGTCTTTAATTTCCTGAGCATTTTCGCTGACCATCATGCTGGGGGCATCAGCCCAGAGTCGTTCTATGTCATAAAATTCCCTCGTGGCTTCATAAAATACGTGCACCACCACGTCGCCGTAGTCCATAAGAATCCATTTTCCCGAGCGGCCGCCTTCAATACCGAGCGGCAGCACGCCCGACTTCTTAAGGTCTGTCTCGATCGAATCAGCTATTGCCTGAACCTGACGGTCGGAACTCCCGCTGCAGATAACAAAAAAATCGGTGAACGAGGAGAGTTCCTGTACCTTGAGAATGATGAGATCCTTTGCCTTCTTTTTCAATGCAGCATTGGTGCAAAGAAGCACGGTGTCCCTTGTATCGAACTTTTTGTTAACTAAATTCACCTCCTCTCTGATAGCATGCCGGATTAAAAAGGCCCTTTCATGACGATCGTTTCCTCTCTTCCGGCACCTACCGAAACGAGTACTGCCTTTACCCCCGAAAGCTCTTCAATTTTTTCCACATACTTTCTCGCATTTCGGGGAAGCTCTTCTATCTTTCTCGCCCCACTTATGTCTTCCGTCCATCCTGCCATCTCTTCATAGACAGGCTCGCAGTCCTCAAGCATACGGAGATTGGAGGGCACCGATTCCGTAAATTCGCCATTTCCCCCTCGGTATCCAGTGCAGATATTCAGGGTGTCGATTCCCGTGAGGACGTCGAGCTTGGTAAGGGCAAGGCCGGTTATTCCCGAAAGCCTCGCCGATTGTCTCACCAGAACCATGTCGAGCCATCCGCAGCGTCTCTTTCTTCCTGTCGTGGCGCCGAATTCTTTTCCCACTCTCTGAATTCTTTCCCCTGTAGCATCTGTCAGTTCTGTGACAAAGGGACCGCCGCCTACCCTGGTCGTGTAGGCCTTGCATATTCCGATAACGGAGTCTATCTTTGTTGGCCCCAGACCCACGCCGCAGCAGGCATTTCCTGCCAGGGTGCTCGATGATGTCACGAATGGATAGGTGCCATGGTCTATATCAAGGTGTGAGCCTTGGGCGCCCTCAAAGAGAACATGTTTTCCCTTTTCGATTTCCCTTTCAATGATAAGCGATGCGTTTGCCGCATATTCTCTCAAACGGTCGGCATATCTCCGGTATTCTCGGTATATTTCTTCAAAATCGAGGGGTTCTTCCCCAAAATAATTGGTGAGGAGGAAGTTCTTTTCCTCCACGTTTCTCTTGAGCACATCTTGAAAGCGATCGTTATCCAGGATATCGATGAGCCGGATACCCGTGCGTGAGGCCTTGTCTTCATAGGCGGGGCCGATACCCTTTCCTGTTGTCCCGATCTGTTGTTTTCCCTTGCGTGCCTCACGTGCGCTGTCCAGCCGTTTGTGATAAGGCATTATTATGTGCGCATTTTCGCTGATATAGAGCTTTGTGTCCGGCGGGAAGAGGCTGTTTTTCTTGAGTTCGTCGATTTCTCGAATCAGGACCTCGGGATTTATCACCATTCCGTTTCCAAGAATGCATGTTTTATTATTGTGGAGGATTCCCGATGGTATAAGGTGGAGAATCGTCTGCTTTCCCTTTACCACCAGGGTGTGACCTGCGTTATCTCCTCCCTGAAAGCGTGCGATCACATCGGCTTCACGCGCCTAAAGATCGACGATTTTCCCCTTTCCTTCATCACCCCACTGTGTTCCTATAACAACAACTTGTGCCATATTCTCTCTCCCGACAGCCTACATCTCGATCCTGGTTATTGATATAACATGGGGCAAAGCGCGGAGCTTCTTCAACGCCTCGTTTGTTGTCCGACTGTCCGTACTCAGGACAACAAGGGCCTTTCCGTTGATTTTTTCGCGGCCCAGGTGCAGTCTGGCTATATTGATTCCGCTGTTTCCCAGTGTTGTTCCGATATTACCGATGACACCCGGTTTATCATAGTTGTAGACAAGAACCATGTGCCCTTCCGGGATTGCATCAAGGGGGAATTCGTTTATCTTCACGATACGCGGATCCCGTCTTCCAAAGATTGCACCCTCTGCAAAACCCTCATCCTTGGATGTTTTTACCTTGAGCGCTATCATGCTTCTGTAGTCTCTCGATTCACTGGTTTTCGATTCAACTACTCGTATTCCTCTCTCTTTTGCAATGATCGGCGCGTTTATATAGTTTATATTTTCCTTCAGTATCGGTGTCAGAAGCCCCTTCAGAAGGGCTATCGTTAGAGGAGAAACGTCGTAATCGAGGATTTCTCCGCTGAATTCGATGTTCACTTCCCGTATTCCGCCTGACACAATCTGGGCCTCTAATCTGCCGAGCTTCTCTGCAAGCACCAGATAGGGCCGTATCTGACCGAGGACCTCGGCGCTGACAGAGGGAAAGTTAACGGCGTTCTTTATTTCGCCGGTGGTGAGGTAATCGACGATCTGCTCTGCCACGGATATGGCGACATTCCTCTGGGCCTCGTCGGTCGATGCCCCAAGGTGGGGGGTGCAGATGACGTTCTCCAGTGCAACGAGTTTAGTGTTTCTGGTTGGTTCTTCCTCGAATACATCAAGGGCTGCCCCCGCTACCTTTCCCGCTTTCAGGGCATTATAGAGGGATTTCTCATTCACTATTCCGCCCCTCGCGCAATTGATGATAAAGACACCGTCTTTCATTTTGGCTATTACTTCTGCATTGATGAGCCCCTTTGTTTCATCCGTCAGTGGTGTGTGAATAGAAATAAAGTCAGATTTTTTCAGAAGCTCTTCAAAGGAGACGAGGATTATTCCCAGTTTCTCCGCGGCCTCTGGCGAAATAAAGGGATCATAGGCGATGACATTCATTTTTAGCCCCATGGCCCTTTGTGCCACGATTGTGCCTACCCTGCCAGTTCCCATGATTCCGAGGGTCTTGTTGAGGATTTCATAGCCCATAAACTTCTTCTTTTCCCACTTTCCCTCTTTCATCGACATGGTTGCCTGAGGCACCCTTCTGGCAAGAGAAAGCATCATCGTGATGGCGTGTTCCGCCGTGGTATTAGTATTTCCTCCCGGGGTGTTCATGACAACGATCCCGTGTTTGCTCGCTGCATCCACGTCTACATTGTCGAGTCCGATGCCCGCTCTCCCTATTACCTTGAGGTTTTTTGCAGCGTCGATGATATCACTGGTTACCTCAGTTGCACTGCGAATAGCCAAGCCGTCGTAATTTTTAATTATGTCGCGCAATTCGTCGGGGGTGAGGCCGGGCTTCACGTCAACTTCTATCCCCTTCGCCTTCTCGAATATCTTAATTCCCTCTTGTGCAAGCGTATCGCTTACCAGAATCCTTTTCATCAGTCGTTACTGCCTCCCAACTGCAGATATTTTGTCTTTTTCAGATATATCGTTTCGAGACCTTCGAGCGCCCTTCTCAGGTCTTCTGCCTCCACCGTCGGGCCGCACCAGAAACGAAACCCCGGGGGTGCCTCTTTGTATGACCCCGTATCGTGGGCAATATTTTCTCTGCTTAATGTGCCTGCGATGTCCTTGATAAACGTCGATTGTTCCTCCTTCGGCATTGCCGTGAACGCCTCCGCTGTAATTATCAAACAGACAGAGGTATGAGAGCGTATGTCTTCAGAATCTGTGAGAAAATCGATCCAGTCCGTCCGGTTCACCCACTCTTCGACGACGCGGAGATTGGATTTGCTCCGCTCTATAAGCCCCGGAAGACCTATCCCATCGGCCCATTCAAGTGCATCGAGATAATCTTCGACACAGAGCATCGACGGGGTGTTGATCGTACTCCCCTCAAAGATGCTTCTGTTCAGCTTTCCTCTCTTCTTCAGGCGGAATATCTTCGGCATGGGCCACGGAGGATCGTAGGCTTCGATCCTCTCAACCGCCCGGGGGCTCAGAATGAGAACCCCATGAGCAGCCTCTCCCCCCAGACACTTCTGCCATGAGTAGGTCAGGACATCCACTTTTTTCCAATCTATATCCATGGCAAAGACTGCACTCGTTGCGTCGCAGATCGCAAGACCTTCTCTTTCCTCGGGAATCCAATCCCAGTTTGGAATTCTGACCCCGCTTGTGGTACCGTTTGCAACGAATACCACATCGGAGGACCAGTCGATTTCCTTCAGGTTCGGAATCTTTCCATACTCTGCCCTCAGTATGGCAGGGGCAAGTTTGAGTTCTTGTGCGATGTCAGTTGCCCACCCTTCGCTGAAGCTTTCCCAGACAAGGACGGTGACCGGCTTCGGACCGAGGAGTGACCAGAGAGCCCCCTCGAAGGTGCCTGTATCTGATCCCGGGAGAATACCTAGGAGATAATCCTCGGGGAGGCCAAGCACTTTTTTGCTCACCCCGATTGCCTTTTCCAGTTTTCCCTTTCCCAGAGTGCTGCGATGGGAGCGGCCCAAGGCGCCATCTCCGAGAACCTCAAGACTCCACCCCGGCCTTTTACTGCATGGGCCGGAACTAAAATTAGGATTGCTCATAAAAATACGTCCTCATAAATAAGAGTATAGTGGCTCAGAACCTGCAGTAGATACCAAAATTGATTCCTATACTCAAGATATTTTGGTTTTGTGTTGACGAGATGATCAAATACCCATATATTCCATTAGGTCGCTAATGACAATCGTTTTTGACACGCCATTCCATTATACACGAGGACCCCTCTTACGTGAAAAAGATAAAAGTTGCCTTTATCTGTCAGAACTGTGGACATCAATCCCCGAAATGGATGGGGAAATGTCCCTCCTGCGGTGAGTGGAACCAGTTCGTCGAAGAAGAACTGCGAGAGACCACCCAATCGGCTGAGATTGGCTTTGACGAGGCGCCGGTGCCGATTGGGTCCATAGAGGACGATGAAAAGGACAGGATCGGGATCGGAATTGCCGATATGGACCATGTTCTGGGAGGGGGAATCGTTCGCGGTTCGGCAGTTCTTATAGGCGGTGACCCAGGAATCGGGAAATCGACCCTCCTTCTGCAGGTTATGCACTATCTTGCCGAGACGGGGTTGAAGGTTCTCTATATCTCCGGCGAGGAGTCGGGACGGCAGATAAAAATGAGAGGAAAGCGGATCGGGGCATCGTCCCCGAATCTTTTCGTCCTCGTAGAGATATCCCTGGAAAACATATTGAAATATATAGGAGAACTGAAGCCGGAGGTGGTGGTTGTTGACTCCATCCAGACCATCTATTCATCGGCGCTTTCCTCCGCACCGGGGAGTGTAAGCCAGATCAGGGAGGCATCGGAGAAACTCATACTTACCTCGAAAAAGACGGGGATACCGAGCTTTCTTATCGGGCATGTCACGAAGGAGGGGACCATTGCCGGACCAAGAGTGCTGGAACACATGGTTGACACGGTCCTCTATTTCGAAGGTGATTCGGGACATGCCTTTCGCATTGTGAGGAGCGTAAAGAATAGATTTGGCCCGACCAATGAGATTGCCGTTTTTGAAATGAAGGGAGACGGCCTTTCAGAAGTCACCAATCCCTCGGCGCTTTTCCTCTCGGAGCGACCCACGGGGGCGGCGGGTTCTGCCGTGGTTCCCAGCATCGAAGGGACAAGGCCGATTTTGGTAGAAATCCAATCATTGGTTAGCGAAACAACCTTTGGTATACCGCGAAGGACCACGATTGGTGTCGATCATAACAGGGTATCGCTCCTGGCAGCCGTACTCGACAAGGTATGCGGGTTTCACCTGGGAAATCACGATATATTTATCAACGTGGCCGGGGGCGTTAAACTGGTCGAACCTGCCGTGGATCTGGGCATCGTATCGTCAATGATGTCCAGTTTCCTCGACAGACCAATAGATTCGGCCACTGTTGTCTGCGGTGAGGTGGGTCTGACGGGCGAGGTGCGGGGAGTAAATCAGGTAGAGGCGAGGATACGGGAGGCGGCAAGGATGGGATTTAATCGATGCGTCCTTCCCCGCATCATATCATCGGACCTTGCAGTGAAAGAGAAAATGGAACTTGTAGAAATTGGTACGGTAAAAGAACTCCTGGACTTCCTGTTTTAGAAGTGGACTTCCCTGCTGGCTTGCGGCTACCTCTCCTTGCGAAAGATACGCTTTGGCGTTAATGGTATGAAAAAAACAGCTCTTTTATTATCCTTGACAAAAATTAAAAATGAATATAGAAGCTATCTTTTTTAGCGAGATAAATTAATCATGAAGGGGCCCATAGCTCAGTTGGCAGAGCCACCGGCTCATAACCGGTAGGTCCCTGGTTCGAACCCAGGTGGGCCCACCAACTTGAATATACTATGAGGTATAGAAAAATACATAGGAATAAAGAAGGCTATTCCGCGCCGCGTTTCTAAAAAATGCACCACATGTTGGTGCATTTTTTTTATCTATAACGTCGGGAAAGGGGTGAATTTTTGAAGGAACAGATATTATTGTTGATCAAGCTCCAAGACATTGATTCTGAAATAAAAAGGCTGGCGGCTCGGAAGGGATATCTGCCCGAGGAAAAGGAAAGACTCGAAGAGGAAAAGGCGAGTTTCGAACAAGGGATCGAGGAAGAAAAGCAGCGACTCGATGTTCTGAATCAAGCCCACGGCGATAAGGAAAAGGAACTGAGAGGAAATATAGAGAGCGCGACCAAGACGAAGGGCAGGCTCCTTGAGGTAAAAACGAACAAGGAATATGAGGCCATGCTCAAGGAAATAGAAAACATTAACAAGAAAAACAGTTCCATTGAAGATGAAATCATAAATCTCCTGGAGGAGATTGAGAAGGCTGGCGCAAAACTAAAGGAACGCGAAGGGGAGCGTGTCGAATACATTAAACATAACGAGAGGGATATAACAAAGATTGACAAAGAGCTGGAGTCCATCGATTCGCTACTCGAAAAAATGCTGGCCGAGGATGCTCAATGCAGGGAGATTATAAACCCTGACCTTCTTAAAAGATATGATGTCATAAAGGAAAAAAGAAACGGCCAGGCTGTGGTTCCTGTCTGGAAGGAGGTGTGCGGGGGGTGCCACATGAACATTCCTCCCCAACTCTACATTGAATTGCAGAAATACGAAAAGGTAAGGTTGTGTCCAAACTGTAACAGGATCATATACTGGGAAGACAAGGAAAATAATGGCTAAGGGGGAACCCTTCATTCTCTATTCCGACGGGGCAAGTCGCGGAAATCCCGGCAACGGCGGTGGCGGGGCGGTTCTGTATGATGGATCGGGAGCAGTGGTTGCCACGGTAAAACGGTATCTCGGCGTCTGCACGAACAATGAGGCGGAGTACCGGGCCCTCATGCTCGGCCTGGAGGAGGCCCTGAATCGGAGAATAAAAAATCTCAAAATATTCCTCGATTCGGAATTGCTTGTACGGCAGATAGCGGGAATCTACCGGGTAAAAAACAAGAACCTCCAGGGGCTCATGCATGAGGTGCGGAAGCTGCTTTCCCTTCTCGATACCTATACCGTCGACCATGTGGCGAGGGAGAAGAACAGGGTGGCCGACAGCCTGGCAAATGAGGCCATCGATGAGTCATTGAGAAGTAACGGATAATCTTGTATAGTTCTTAACGTGTGAGAGATGATCGGATGATCGCTGACCCTTTCTAGGGTTGGAGGAAAGTCCGAGCTCCAGAGGGCAGGATGGTCGCTAACGGCGACTGGGGGCGACCCTAAGGAAAGTGCCACAGAAAATATACCGCCCCGATGGTTTTCGGGGTAAGGGTGAAAAGGTGAGGTAAGAGCTCACCAGTTTTCCGGGTGACCGGGAAAGCTTGGTAAACCCCATCCGGAGCAA